>CAYZSZ010000005.1:0-47212 GCA_964481175.1 uncultured Candidatus Saccharibacteria bacterium | reverse complement strand
TAGTACGACCGCAAGGTTAAAACTCAAAGGAATAGACGGGGACTTGCACAAGCGGTGGATCATGTGGTTTAATTCGACGATAAACGAAGAACCTTACCAAGATTTGAAACCCAGCTGAAGACATTAGGAAACTTTTGTCGCCGCAAGGCAGTTGGGCAGGTGATGCATGGCCGTCGTCAGTTCGTGGTTTGAATTGTTCCCTTAAGTGGGGTAACGAACGCAACCCTCGTTGCCTGTTATATATGTCAGGCGAGACTGCCCACGACAAAGCGCATAGATTTGTTAAATCAAATTGTGCTCTGTGTCGTGGGAGGAAGGTGAGGATGACGCCAGGTCAGCATGTCCCTCTGACATCTTGGGCTACACACGTGATACAATCGCCGAGACAACGGGGCGCAATACCGTAAAAGGTGGAGCAAATCCTAATAAACTCGGCGCCAGTTCGGATTGAAGTCTGCAACTCGACTTCATGAAGCCGGAATCGCTAGTAATCGCGGGTCAGCCATACCGCGGTGAATACGTTCTCAAGTCTTGTACTCACCGCCCGTCAACTCAAGGGAGTTGGGAATACCCGAAGTCTGCGCTTGTCGCGGCCTAAGGTAAGCTCAATGACAGGGAGTAAGTCGTAACAAGGCACGGGTAGCGGAAGCTGCTCGTGGATTATTTCAATTTGATCAATGGTAAAACCTGACGGTTTTACCTGACCGTGTCGATTTATGTCTTCGGACATACAAAAGAAATTGTTCTAAACTTCAAATATGAACACTCAGCTCGAGAGAGGAAGAGCAAATGGTCGGTGCCCTCTATAGAGGCACGGACCGATGAACGGAACAAAATAAAGAATACTATTTTGTAAGTTAATTGTTGTGAATGCACTATCGTATTAAGTTTTTAAAACTATTAATCTTCTAGACGGAAAAGTAGCACGAGCACACTATAAAGATATTTTGATTAAAAGAATCAAAAACTCTTCTCCTGTACTTATGATTATCCAAGTGGGGGATAGATCAGACTCTAATTCTTTTATTAAAGCAAAAAACAAATTTGCTGAAGAGATCGGCGCAAAGACAGAGCTTATCAGATTTCCAGTCTCAGTGAACCAAGAGGAAATTTTAAATACAATAAAGTCCTCAACTGCAGATGGAATCATTTTGCAACTTCCTATTCCTGTGCATTTAAATAAAAAAGAACTACTCGATGCAATCGATCCAGTCAAAGACGTTGACGGACTAGGAAAAGGAAAACATATTCCTGCGACTGCTCGCGGGATAAAAGAATTGTTAGAATTTTATAAAATATCTCTAAAAGATAAAAAAGTAGTCGTGATCGGTCGTTCTGACTTGGTCGGAAAACCTATTGCCAAGATGTGTGAAAGGGAAAGGGCTCAGGTAACTGTCTGTCACCGAGAAACAAAAGATATACCTACTATCACCAAGCAAGCGGATATTGTCATCATTGCTATTGGGCAAGCAAGACACATAACTCCCGATTTTGTAAAACCAGGTCAAATCATTATTGACGTGGGTATAAACCGCGTATCTGAGGGTCTAGTCGGTGATGTCGATTTTGACTCTGTAGCGCCTATTGTAGAGGCTATAACGCCCGTCCCAGGGGGAGTCGGACAGATGACGGTACTTGCTCTATTCGAGAATCTAGCTGACGCAGCGGGGCTATAAACAACACAAAAAACTATACTTGACAAGTATAGTTGACCGTGATACACTTTGATACCAGTGAGTTCTCCTCAATTCCCCTCGATGGGTGCGATTCGATAAAACATCCTTCATTTATACTTGTTTTTACATCGACATCGCGGAGAACCAAAACCTGTCATGGAGGTACCATGCAGATCGTCAGATATCTGGACAAAGACGGTATCCAGCACAATTACCGTCAGCCAAGTTCCTTCGTTGAAGAGATCGAGCTGTTCCTGGAGAACGCGTGGGCGTTTTTCCTCTCGCAGCGTGAGCTCTTCCGTGGGTATTGGCACTGGTTTCCCATCAGCGTACTAGTCGCTATCCTTGCCGTGGGGATTATCATGGCATGGGAGTTCGTCCCGTCCTTTAATTCGGGCCTGTGACTCTCGCGAGGGCGCTGCGGAACTTCAAGTTCCCGGCGCCCTTTAACATTGTCTTTTAGGCATTTTTCTGGTAGATTTGAGCGTATCTGCGTTCAGCAAATATGCGCGTATAGCTCAGTTGGTAGAGCACATCACTGATACTGATGGGGTCCTAGGTTCAAATCCTAGTACGCGCACAAAAAAAGAAGCCCCTCATGGGGCGACTCGTGTAGTCATCCTTCTGAAGGGACGGTGGCCCGCATCTTGAAATAGATTGGTTCGGGCTGTTTTCTGCGCTTTTTCTTTTTCGTGTCTCGCTGTTTCTTTGGAAATTGTGGAACTGGTGAGTTTAACCCTCGGACCAGGTCACAGAACATTCCGTAAGAAAGGGGGAAGGAAACAAGGTATTTTTTGCCTATATGGATTCGCACGGCACCCCGAAGGCCGAGCATTAATGACGACTTGAGCTTGTTAACTGCTCGCGACATCATGAATTCAATTCTAGCGGAATCAACCATGCTGTGGTCTGCCTCTTCTTCGGTTTTGGGCAGGTCTGAATCGAAATACATGCAAATATTTGAACTGTACTTTGCAAGCAATTCATTCATCTTTCCAAATGCACTGCGCCGAGGCACAAAGACAAGTTCGATAGTCTTTCCTGCACAAAACATTCTGAGCTGCTTTGAAATTATTGCTAGGTTGATACCGTCTCTCTCTTTGGTAGATAACGGTTTGGGCATAAAGAGCGGTTTTCGAACATACTAGCACAATTAATATAAAAGAGTATAATATTTTCTAATGAATTTTATTCATACATCACACAAGTTTATTAAGACCCTGGTCTGGAACGATTGTTTCAAGGTTGGCTTCTGCGTTGTATAGATATACTACTTAGAATCGAGCCCTGAAGCTGTTCTTCAGGGCTCTTTTCGTATAGGTGGCAATGTTGCCATAACAGTTCAAAAAAGTTATGAGTGTATATACCAATATCCGTCGTCTTGAACAAGGCAAGCAGGTTCAGTACCTTAATCCCAATGATCCGAAACTGTTTTTTGGGAAGACCGCTTGGCGGCAAGATGCATGCGGGCCAGTTGAGTGTATCCTGGTCTTTCTCGATGGAGTGCGTACTTTTATTGAGAAGTCTCGGTACATTGAGTCTCGCAGAACCAAAGTTATCGAGGGTAAGACTGTGAGTTCGGGACGACCGGTGCGTAGAAAGCCGCCCACTAACAGTCGACTTCTACGTACATCGTGGGCACACTGGAAAGGGTTGCTATAGCATTCGCCGCCGTCTGAGAGGTTCTCAGCGGCGGCTTTTTCTGTATGTGGTATTATTAAAGTAATTAACAATTTTAATTATTTATATGGGAAAAAGAATCAGTGATGTTGTAGCGTTGCTATTTATCGGATGTGTTGGAGTACTCACCGTACTTTGCTTACTCTCAATATGGAAATTCATCGATGGAGACGTTGTCTTTAAATCAATGGCTACCATTGGTATCGTAGCTTTCGCTTCGATCATCGCTCTCTTTGCTTCACGGGCAATGGGGAATCAGATTGCAGAATCGTCAGAGATCAGTCCTTATATTCCACTCTTCACTTCACTTAGATATTTGACCTCGACTCTATTGATTGTCGCAGTTGCAGTTCTTGCGCTCGTCGGTGTGATGGCAATCTGGGATCTCATCACTGACAATGCGGTGATCATGAAGACCGTTGTCTCGATGATCATCCTCGCATTCTCATCATTTATCGCGATTGCAACTTGTGCAGAGCGAGAAAATCGAACTATATTTGGTGGAGTGCGCGAGGGGCGACGACATATATCAGTTGGAGGTATTATTCTTTTGGTAGTACTTGGAGCATGGTTTATCCCAGTCCTCGTATCAATGGTAATTAGACTATAATGAACGAACAACATACAACAGCAAAGGATTTCTTTATTCATCTGGGCGCTTTGATTACCCTCTATGTGAGCGTGATCAGCTTGATCAGTCTTTTGTTTGCCATTATTAACCAAGTCTTTCCAGATGCGCTTTATTCGTATGGATACTATGGGTCAGGCGAGTCATATACTATCCGATGGACTATATCGTCATTGGTTATCCTATTTCCACTCTACATATATCTCGCTCGAACTATCACAAAAGATATTGCCCTCAATCCAATTAAAAAAGATTTCTGGATTCGAAAGTGGTCAAAGTATCTCACACTATTTCTTACTGGTGGCGCAGTGATTGTGGACTTGATTGTTCTCATCAACACCTTTCTAGGTGGAGAAATCAGCGCACGTTTCTTTCTCAAGGTAATTGTCGTCCTTGTGGTCGCAGCTTTTACTTTCTATGTATACGTAAAAGAAAATCATAAGAGTATCAATCTACTGATCGGTATTGCCTCTGCAGTAGTTCTTGCTTCTGTGGTCGGAGGATTTTTGACTGTTGGATCACCAGCAAAACAGCGAGCACTAGAGTTTGATCGACAGCGAGTAAACGATTTGCAGTCATTAAAGTACGAAGTCGAGAACTATACTCAGCGTAACAAGATGATCCCAGAGTCCCTACAGGACGTCGCTAGTGCAAATACATATATCTCGATTAAAGATCCAGAAACAAAGCTTCCATACGAATACGCGATTCTACCTGACGGAAAATTTAGCTATAGACTATGTGCAAACTTTGCAACGGTTTCGAAAGATACCTTTTGGGCACACGATATAGGGCGAACTTGTTTTGACCTACCACTCGGTGCAACTCAGTAGGCTTTATTTTTTCTAGAAAATACGGTACTATATGTCCGCCACTACGGTACGATTTCCGTGCTGTAGTTTAACTTTATTATATAAATATGAAATTCCAAAAGAGAGCAAAGATCCTTGCAAAGATCGCAGACAACCGATCAGAGCCAGCGTTTCTTCAATCATTATTCGATGCAGGTGCTGATGTGGCATGGTTAAATACTGCCCATCAAGATGAGCCAGCAACTCTAGAAGTGATGAACAAAATCCGATCTATCACCAAAGAGATCCCAATCATGATCGATACAAAGGGTCCAGAAGTCCGCACAAAGGACATTGCTGCTCCGATCGAGGTCAAAGCAGGAGACTCACTTATCTTTACCGGAGATCTTTCATACACAGGACCAAATGTAGTCCATGTTACTTATGAGAACTTTCACAACGAGATTCCAGTAGGAGAATCTATCCTCTACGATGATGCTGCTATTGAAACAGTTGTAGAAGAAAAGCTAGAAAAGGGTATTCGATGTGTAGTAAAGAGCCCTGGTCTAATCAAGAATAAAAAGAGCCTGAACATTCCAAACGTTCACATAAAGCTCCCAGCACTTTCTGAAAAAGATAAAAGCTTTATGCATTTTTGTGCAAAGAACGATGTCGATTTCATCATCCACTCATTTGTTCGAACAAAAGAAGATATTTTTGAAATCAAAGATATTCTAAAGCAGTATCCAGACTACAAAGGCAAGATCATTGCAAAGATCGAAAACCGAGAAGGATTTGATCATATAAAAGAGATTCTAGAAAACTGTGAAGGACTCATGGTGGCTCGAGGAGACTTGGGCGCTGAGGTTCCACTAGAAGAATTGCCATACATGCAAAAGAAAATGGTCGAGGAATCACTCCGCCAAGGCAAGTACTGTATCGTTGCTACTCAGGTGCTCGAAAGCATGATCAAAAATCCACGACCTACACGAGCAGAAGTAACAGACGTAGCAAACGCTGTGCTCGATGGAACAGATGCGATCTCTATGAGCGGAGAGACAGCATATGGAGAATACCCAGTTGAAGCTACAAAGCTCATGGGACGTGTGATGGCATACACCGAAGAAAAGAGAAACGAGCTCATCCACTTTGCAACCGCACCAGCAAAATCTACAAAAGAATTGGAATTTGCAAAGACAGTGGTAACCAAAGCAGCTGACTCAAAGGTAAGTGCTATCTTGGTTGCGGGCAATGATATAAAAGTATTGCGAGCTATCGCTTCACTTCGACCGAGTGCTCCAGTGTATGCAGCATGCCCATCAGCCGCAGATCGTCGAGAACTCCGACTCGCATACGCGATCTACGGACTTGAGGGATCTAAAATCGCAGACATCAGTGCAAAAGCTCCATCAAAGAATATCTTGATTGTAGACGGCGCAACTGTTTCTGTGGCGTAGTGGTAGTTTTTATTAAAAAGCACCGCCCGAAATAAAATTCTGATAAAGTTTTTGAGAAATACAGGCTAGTCCTGTATTTTTCTTTTGGTATAATTTTTTTATGAAAACAATGTATGCGGTTAAAAATAACGATCTCATCTTGGACGAAAGTCTCGTCAAAAATGTAAAGCAATACGTCTTAAAGGTCAGAGATCTGCCATACGAGTTACAGCCACGACAGAAGATGCTCGGAAAAGGTCCTGGAGCATTATCGATGGTAGAGCTTTTGGCAGTCATCTTAAATGTAGGCACTACAAAAGAGGGAGTGCTCGAGATGGCGAGTCGTATCATGCGAGAATATGGTGAGCGCAGCATTGTTTCAGAGACTGATGTATACAAACTTTCGCAAGAGCTCAATATCCCTTTTACTAAAGCTTGTCAGATCATCGCTTGTGGAGAGATCGGGCGGCGCATGTATCAAAAGTCTGAGACAGGCTTCAAGACAATACGCACAGCCAAAGATGTTTTTGAATATGCACAAGACATGCGCAATCTACCAAAAGAGCATTTGCGAGGAATATATCTAAACACTCATCACCGAGTTATCCATGATGAGGTCATATCGATTGGGACGATAAACTCAAGCATCATCCACCCACGCGAGGTGTTTCGACCGGCCATCGAGTACAATGCTGCAGCTGTCGTACTAGTACACAACCATCCATCAAACAATGTTGAGGCAAGCGCCGAAGATATCGATATTACCAAGCAGCTCATCGAGGCAGGGAAGCTCATAGGTATCAATCTCTTGGACCATGTCATTGTCACCCGCAACGAGTTTACTAGCATAGATGCAAAATATTTTTAATATGTACAAAATCTACAATATACCAATCAACATTTCTTTTCCTAATCTTTTACGCGATGCACCCCGTCGTGATAATGAGGCCATACTAGAGCGATACTTCAACGATATCTACTCGATATATTTGAACAAGCTATCTACATACATGATCTCTACAGTCCATGACGAAGACAGCGCAAAAAGACTCCGCTCTTTACTAGAGGAGATAATAAAGGTAAAAACACTACTTCATACTGAAGAAATTCAAAAACAAGATACAATAGAGTAATGTCATCTTATAAGAACTTTTTTAAAGACAAAAAAGTACTTGTTGTGGGCCTTGGTGCAAACTGCGAGGCGGTAGCCGACATTGTTTTTCTCATAAAAGCTGGTGCCAACGTCTCGATGATCGATATGCGTAGCGAGGCGCGTATCGAGCAGGCAGTTAAAAAGATCCAAGCTGCAGGGATGGTCGCATGTGAGTTTGGCACTATGGCGAGAAGTCATGTAGAAGGTAAAGATATCATCCTCAAGGCCCTAGATATACCAAACACTGTCCCATGTATCGATGAAGCACTGAATCGAGATATACCAGTCGAAACATCAGCAACTCTCTTTTTAAAGTTGGCGCCACCCATCATCCTCATTGGGGTCTTTGGGGCATGCGGCAAAACCACTACTGCATATTTGATAAACAAAATCCTGTCTCCACAGTTCAATGAAAAGGACGGACAAAATTTTTGGTATATCGATCAGCAGTCTAGTCAGAGTCCGCTCAGTGTCCTAAAGAAGATCAAAAAAGGTGATGTTGTACTCACTACGATCCGCGAAGAGCAATACGATGCGTACATGAAGGCACGCATTTCGCCTCATGTGGCTGTCGTGACGAATTTTACTTCGATAAAGCTCCTAGAGTTCCAGACGTACAACAATTTTCTCGTAGCAAATGACAGCACTGTCGATGCGATCAAAGAATCAAATATAAATATAAAAGCAAAGATACTGAGAACCAATAGTGCCTTTTTACCGAGTTCCTGGAGCATTCATCAGCCAGCTCATATAAAAGAAAATATGGCTTTGGCACTACGAGTCGCAGAACTTTTTAAGATTGATTTTCAGGATATCCAGATACACTTTGAGACCTTCAAAACTTTAAAGGGAAGACTCGAGCTATGTCGTAATAATATATACAACGACGCTGCATCTGTACGCTCTCACTCAACCATAGCAGCACTAAAGACAATCGGTGGAGATAGAGATGTGGTGCTTATACTAGGAGGTGGAGCAAACAATGATGATATATACGAATTATTCCAAGTCATCCCCAAACATGTGGCAGTCCTCATCCTCATCCCAGGCAGTGGTACGATGAAATTACATCAAATAGATATTACAAGTATGTATGCCACCACTATTACTGAAGCGGTACAGTTGGCAAAAGAACATGCAAAGAAAGGTCACAAGCTACTTTTTAGTCCAGCCTTTTTACCTCAAACTACGATTCGAGAGAGAAGCGAGCAGTTTGTAAAAGCGCTCAAAGAAGTTAGTCTCCAGCTATAACGCAGACTACAGTTTTATCGAAATCATTACCCGTATATATCGCTTCCATCAAGCCTGCAACAGATAGGGCACTGTTTGTCGATATGGTGAGTCCAGTGTGTTCTTTTGTCAGTGTCTGAGCTGTCTTTATATTTTCATTACTTACTATGTATGCGTCAGTGATGAGAGCTTTGATCCGCTCTTTTCGGAGTGCGATTTTATCGACTATGGCATCAGCAATAGAGTCCTCTTGTGAATCATTCATAGCCCCAATACTCTCAGCGAGCGGGTGGCAGCTCGTAGTCTGAACGATGCAAACATTTACATCTGTAAGTGCCATCGCCAACGCTTGTGCTGTGGTCCCTGATGAGGTGCCGATAAATACAGTCCCTAGATTTGGTATCTCACGCAATTCTTTTGCGAGCTCTTTGTAACCTTCGAGTGCAATATCATCGGTCGACTGACGAAGTGAAACTATTTGTGGGTCCTTTGATTTTTCTTGAGCTGACTGCAGCGGTCTGTCTACTTGGTGGAGTCGCACATCTCCATTGCAGATGTCTTGGAGTTTGTAGAGCTTTGAGTTTGCGATCTTTCGCCCAACATATATATCGAGCTCGACCTTTTTTTCTTTTGCATAAAGCGCAGCTGCCAATGCAGCATTTCCAGACGATGATATAGCAAACTGGGTGATGCCTTTTGCAATATAGTGATCCATCATGACAGGGATAGAGCGGCCCTTGTGTGACTTGTATGGATGGAGGTCTTCACGCTTAAAGAATAGGCGTGGAACCTTCAACTCGGCTGCGAGCTTGGCATATTCTTCATTTGGCGTTATCATGTTGCTATATTACACTAATATAAAAAGATATGAAATGTACATGCCCAGAGTGCAAAAATAACGTGGATTTAAGCGGTTATGAAAATTTGTCAGTAGGAACTGTGATCGAGTGCAATATGTGCGGTATCACGCTATTGGTCAAAGCAGTCGATGGAGACGATGTCTCTACTGAGATTGTTGACGAAGGGAAATAGTCGCTTCAATCATTCCTCTGAAACCATGTGAACCTAAGAAGGCGATAACATCGCCTTCTAGCGTTTTTACGAGTTCTGTATCATCCTCGATATACTTTACATTCGGATGGGTTTTTGCAATCACTGCTGCTAGGTCTTTTCCTTCCATAGGCATGATTTCACCGATCTTTAGTTTTGTGAGTCGTGGGATGATCACCTCGTCTGCATCTTTAAATGCATTGTCGTATTTGTATGCTGAGGCGAGCTCGCGACCACCGATGTTTGGTTCAAATACTACAGTAATCTTTCCGGTATATATTTCTCGAATGTTTTTTAAAGTAGCGGCAGCTTTTTCTGGAGAGTGAGCAATGTCATCAAAGATTGTAACGTTACCTTCGTAGCGCTTTTCGAGGCGACGCTTCATACCTTTGAATTCAGCAATTCTTTTGATTATCTTTTCTGGACTGATACCGATAGTGTGAGTCATTGCAAAACAGCCAGTAATATTTTCTGCCTGGAACTTTCCTAGCATTGGCGAATGGATAGGGTAGTCGACACCGTTGTGAGTGATGATAAAATCCAAACCGTCTTTTGTCTGCACTACATCTTTGTAAGTGTAGTCTGCATCAGTTTTTCCATACCATATCGCTTTTTGAACACGAGCTCTTGTATCAGTGTGTGCGACGATTGGTCCGTGTACGCTGTCGATCAACTTTTTAAATGTATCAAAATAGCTTTGTTCAGTTGGGTACAGGTCGGCATGGTCCCAGGAAATAGAAGAGAGCAGGAGGTGGGTCGGTTTGTAGTAAAAGAATTTTGCTGTTGGATCTGTCGGTGAGCTTTTGTACTCGTCACCTTCAAACACACTCCAGTCACTGTCAGTTAGCTTTGCAGATGCATCATGTGAAAGTGAAAGACCTCCAAACATATAGCTTGGATCCATCTCATCCATAATAAAAGAAAGCAGTGCTGATGAAGATGTTTTGCCCCATGTACCCACGCAGACAATAGAATTCTTTTTAATAAAGTAATCTCTAAAAACTTCGGTATAACTAGCGTTGGGGATTTTATTTTCTTTTACATAAAGGGTCTCGGGATTTTGAGTTCCAGAAGCAGTACTGATAACAGCTAGGTCTGGGGTGCCCATCTTTTCTGGATGCCAACCAGCATAAAACTCGATACCGTGACGCTCGAGCTCGGTAGAGACAGGAGGGAAAAAGCCCTTATCGCTTCCAGTTACTTTCCAACCTTTCTTGTGAAAAGCGATAGCCAAAGCAGAGGTGGCCACGCCACAGATGCCGATAACATGTAGATGTTTTTGATCCATTTCTACAGTATACGGGAAAAGGCGAGATAGAGCCATATATTAAGGTATTTATAAAAGTACTTGACAAATACTGTTATAATGCTATGATATACAAGGTTATCGTTGGTTAAGGTATTGCAAAGGCAGTGCCGAGACGCCGACTGACCTGGAGAATGTGTGTGTGCTGGCTGAGAACACAGCACCAAGTTCCCAGGGACAAATGGAAAAAGTCTTCTCGCATTGTAGAGGTGGAAGATCCCTCAATCCAATGTGCGGTGGTATCTGAAGAGAATAATGAGGTCTCCCAGAACCCTGATTGTAAAAGATTGTTTCGGGGCCCGTAGCGCTGTCGCTGCGGGCCTTTCTTTTTATATAGTCCACTTTCCGTCTTTGTACACCTCCACTCCTTCAAACTGCATTTTATATTTATTAAACGAACCGAGGTACACATATTTCAATCCTTTTTCCTGTGCATACATAATCGCGCGGAGCATCATGTTCATCCCCATGTCTTTGTTTTCAGACGCATAGAAAGGGTAGCAGTAGTGGAGTATTTCTTCGTTCATGTAGCAAATACAGTAACCGATCCCATAATCAAACAAAGTATTGAAATTGTGATCAGTGGTGAGGAGCTCTTTTATTTTATTTGCAGAAAACTTTGCATCGCGTGCATCATAAAAATCTTTTGCCATTTTACCGATCTTCCAGTCATAGTCAGTGAGAGGAAGATTTTTAACAACTAAATTTAAATCTATCTTTTTTAAGATACGACGATTTTCACTTGAGAGAGAAAACTTTGATAGATCGATTCTCACGCTATCGTTTTGATACATGTCACCCTTTACAATACGGGTAAACATATAGCCCTGATTGTACTTTACTGTAGGGTTATCCATACACCGAGAATGACAAAGATGAGGTGAATAAGCCAGAAACGCATAATAGTTTTTTCTTCGCTCCAACCAGAGAGCTCAAAGTGGTGGTGGATCGGAGCCATGAGAAATATGCGACGCTTGAGGATGTGTTTGCCTGCGATCTGGATGATCACGGTGACCGCTTCGACATAGAACATAAAGCCAAGGAATATGAGTGTAAAGTTTTCACCAATTGCGAGTGCATTGATAGCAAGGAGGGTACCGAGTCCTAGCGACCCTACATCACCCATGATAAAGCGGGCAGGCTTAATATTGAAATAAGTATATGCAATGAGTGCACCGACAGTAGTCGCATTTAAAAGAGCGAGCTCCTGGAAACCAGAAATACTGCTGAGGAAGGTAAGCGCTCCAAAAGTAGTGATGAGCATACCTCCTGCAAGTCCGTCCATACCGTCAGCGATGTTTACTGCATTTGCGGTAAACATAACCACGAGGATGATAAAAGGGATGATAAGCCAACCGAGCTCAATGTTTCCAAGAAACGGAATACTGATATAGTGCCACGCCACACCCAGTTTGAAATATATCCACCAAGCCGCCATCCCTCCAGCGACAAACTGGAGAAGGAGCTTTTCGTGAACGTATACTCCACGTCCAGTGTGAGATCCGAAAAATAGAGCAAAACGTTTAAAGAGGGCCCATGGCAAAGTCACAATGAGCCAGATACGGGTGCTGAAGTTCTGATGAACTCGGATCAGAGTCAAAGTGTGGCGGATGCTTCGAATGCGTCTCTTTGCTCCATATACATTGAGGAGATCGTCTAGTGCTCCCAACATAGCACCAAATAGCATCACGCCGATCGGGAAGTAGGTAAAGCTTTGTGTCCAATTGAAAAAGAAAGTGACAAAGCTAACGGTGACGATGACGAGCAGTCCTCCCATAACTGGGGTCGCGCCTTTTCCATTGTGCTCGCCGACATTTGCAAGCTCTACTTTTACTCCTTTTACTACGTTGAAACGATATAAGAAGTGGGTGAGGAGTGGTGCCCAAGCAAATGCAAGTGCACAAGAACCTAGTAGAAATACTAGGGTTTTGAGGAGTTCTGGGGATCCGGAAACTGTTTCAATCATATAAAATCAGGATACCACAACTCGGCGTAGTTGACACGTCATTTCCAAAGCACGGCTGCGGAGGTACTGCTCAGACCAAACTTGATCGGTAAGTGGTTTTTCTACGTTAATGATTTCTATTTTGCCTTCGTGGAAACCATGACCGTACTGACCATCTTCTGGGGTAGCGATCGAATGGACATAGTGGATTGTTGCAGGTAGATCGTTTTGATATTCGATCTGGTCGATGATTACGATGTGGTTGCGAGATACGTCACCGTTGCCTACCATAGTGATGATATCTCCTGGCTGTACGTCACGGAGAGCAACAATCTTGCTATTGTTATCGTGCGCAAAAGTTTTTACATCTATATTTGCAACGGGTCTGAATTTTGCAATCATTTTTCTCAAAAAGCCTCCAGCATATGGAAAAGAGTAATTTGTTTTTCGGAGTACATGATATGCAAAACCCGAACAGTCGATGCCGATATTGCTTTCAACCATGAGTTTTCTCATGTCGACAGTATTTGGATCGAGTCTATTTATCTTTAGTATGTATTCGAGCTCTTCGTGGATCTCTTTTGGGCTTCCTTTTCCTATCTGCACTGGCAAAGCGCCTCGTACTGAAGTTCGGCGATTGTTGAAATATGGTACAGCTCGGTATTGGTCGATTACACTAGCTGATATGTCGTTTATGCGTTTTGTTATCATGTTCGTATCCAAGTCATGGTTCGGCGGTCGATAATCTGTCTGCCTGTTGTTATCATTGTGTGCTTGTGCAACGGCTCGCCGAGGAGTGCTTTTATGTGATTTTCAAAAACAGTATTTGTTTTTTGAAGTGTCGATTCATATGTAGCCGATGCTGGCTGGCGGGCATTTATCTCGATCAAGTATAATCGATCTGCAAATACAACGTCTATCCCAAACAAACCTTTCCATCCTGCTGCTTTCATTTTTTCACCGACTTTTAGTGCCATAGCAGTGATCTCTTCTTTTGGTGAAGCGACTGACCAATCATTTCCAACTGATGCAAAACGGTTATCTGTGTAAGGAGCGAGACCGGTGATCTGTTCGCTAATATTTCCAACCTCGATTGTGTTTCCAACTACTATATTTACAGTAAAAGTTTTTCCTTCGATATATGTCGTGATACGGCACTCTCGTTCTGGGAATTTGCTTTTTATTTCTGAAATGTCTTCTATATATAGAGTGCCTTCTCCGGTATGGCTATGTGCCCACTGTAATATATATGGAGTAGGCCATGTAATGTCTTTTACTTTTTGAATAGAATGTTTTGGTAAAAGGGAAGCGAGCTCGCCGAGAAACGATATTTGAGTAATTTTGTTTTCTATCTTTTCTGAAAGCTCGGCTGGCGGATTTAAAAGAATGATGCCATTTTCTTTGCAGTAACGCTCGATTGCAGGATTGTTTTTAAAGACTACTACATTTGTACCGGGCAGTACTTTTTTTAGGAGGTCGAGTGTCTCTTCTCCAGATACGCAAGGCAAGCCACCAGCTCGCTCTGGGTCTTTTGAAACATAGAGAATATCCTTTGCTATATTCATAGTCTTAGTTTAGTATAAACTTCTACTTATGGCTACCTTATATGTCATCGGCACCCCTATCGGAAACCTCGAAGATATCACCCTTCGGGCTCTTCGGATTTTGAAAGAAGTCGATACTATTTTGTGTGAGGACACCAGAACGACTCGAGTGCTCTTGTCTAATTATGAAATCAAGACTCCGACAGAAAGCTATCACATGCACAGTACAGATGGAAAAATAGAAAAGATCATCGACTATCTAAAAGAGGGTAAAAATCTAGCGCTAGTGTCTGATGCAGGTACTCCAGGTATTTCTGATCCAGGATCTTTTTTGGTGCAACAAGTTTTGGAGGCAGGCTTTAAAGTGGAGTCGGTCCCAGGTGCCTCGGCACTCACTGCTGCGCTCTCTATTTTGGGAGTTCCTTGTGATCAGTTTACTTTCTATGGATTTTTGCCACATAAAAAAGGACGGCAGACATTATTTAATGAAATAAAAGAAAGCGAAAGAACCTCGGTCTTTTATGAATCGCCACATCGTATTATAAAAAGTCTCGAAGCATTGCAGGGAACAAAAAAGAATATTGGCATCGCACGCGAACTCACAAAGATGTTTGAACAAGTAATAAAAGGAAGCCCAGAAGAAGTGCTCGCGTATTTTACAAAAAATACCGACAAGGTGAGAGGGGAGTTTGTGGTGGTGGTGTATTAAGGTAAACGCCACCAGTCTTTTCGAGAGTGGTAGCGTTACGTGGTGAGATCGTGTGGGGTGAGGGTGATTAAATTCCGGTTGCTTTTATCGACAATGTCGACGCAGCGTTCTGATGTTGTAACGATGGCCCATTCTTGTAGGCGGAGTGTAAAACTTTTTTGCCGGATTCCCTTGCCTTCGATGGGGGTGGGGCCAGTCGGAGTCAGGTTTACTGCTCGCCACCAGCAACATCTAAAACTTAATTCCACAGGATCGCAGACAAGCATTGTGCCTTGTCCGATGTAGGTTTTTTTGCCTCTTCGTAAAATGAACCCCAACCGTTCGGTGAATGGCTGGAGGAGGTGTAGATTTTCTTTCATGCCATTTCCACAGGTTGTACTGCGGATATACTACCACATTTACAAAATGCAGGTATAATAGACGCATGTCACAACGTCAAATTCTTGTACTGATTGGAGTCGCTATCATCGTATTACCTTGGCTCGGTATTCCTATGTTTTGGAAGAGTATTCTTTTTGTTTTGATTGGACTCGGTTTGGTCTACGTAGCGTTTAAAGGAAATTGGAAAAGCCATACTCATGCTGACACTTTTTCTGAATCACATAATCATTCAGCGTAAATGAAGGCTATTGCTTGGATATTCGGAATCGTTTGTCTTCTCATCTTACTCGTTGTCCTGGTACAGTCACTGCCATCATTTGAAGTTGCACGCTATGAAGCGACAACCGTCGTTGCGGTAGCGTCGAGTACACCAGAAAAGCCAGCATTTGTTGTTACTCATTTGAAAACGCCTGCACAAGTCAAAGCAATCTATATGACTTCGTATGTAGCTGGTACACGTTCGCTACGAACGCCGCTTGTAAAGCTGATCGAGGATACAGAACTGAATGCGGTAGTGATCGATATCAAAGACTATACAGGAAAGATATCTTTTGAGATTCCTTCTGTGTACCTGAGCAAATTTAATTCTTCAGAAAAAAGAATCGTCGATGTAAAAGAGTTTATCGATGAACTGCACAAAAAAGGTATATACGTCATCGGCCGTCTTTCATCGTTCCAGGATGCCCATATGGTAAAGATCCATCCTGAGCTCGCCGTAAAACGGGCAAGTGATGGTGCTGTGTGGAAAGATCATAAGGGGATAAGCTGGATCGATGCAGGAGCAGAACCGATGTGGGAATACCTTGTTGCGATTGCTAAAGAGTCTTACGCACTTGGTTTTGATGAAATAAATTTTGATTACATTCGTTTCCCATCAGATGGAGATATGAAAGATATACGCTACCCATTTAGCGAGGGCAAAAGCAAGTCAGCTGTCTTGAAAGGGTTCTATGCATATGCCGATAAAAATATGGGTGATATACCAATATCTGCAGACTTGTTTGGTATGACTACCACAAATAGCGATGATCTCGGTATCGGTCAGGTACTAGAAGATGCCTTAATGTATTTTGATTATGTGTATCCGATGGTCTATCCTTCACACTATCCAAAAAACTTTAATGGATTTGCAAATCCAAACACAAAACCATATGAGGTAATACAGGTTGCGATGCAGGGAGGTGTCAATAAAATAAAAAATCTCAATGCGACAGTTGCGACATCTTCTCCGATTTCAATAAAAAAGCTCCGTCCATGGCTGCAAGATTTTAGTATTTATGGAGTAACGTACGGTGTACCAGAAGTTAAAGCTCAGATCAAAGCTACGTATGATGTAGGTCTCGACAGTTATCTCATCTGGAACGCTTCAAACCGATATACAGCCGGTGCATTTCTTTCCCCAGAAAAAACATTTGCCACAACGACAATAGAGTGATAGTATTTATTTCCGGATAACTGTTAGCGCCGTGCATTGGAAAATGTAGCGCAAAGCAGCCCACTCACATATAGCCCTTGCCACACCTATGGCACGTCAAAGAAAAGCCCCTGCCGGTACCCCCCAACAAGCCCTCAGCCCCGATTCCTCTCAGGGAGCGGGAGCAGCAACCGGTGAAGACACGTTTCAGATCCCGAGCTATGCCGGTCACCAGAAACGCCTTGACCCGCGTGGAGGTCTCTTCGGACAGGAGTACCTCGTGTTCAAGCCTTCCCGGACGCTCGAGATCCTCAAGGCTCTCGGCGCTCCTGGATTCAACGCCTGATTCCCGCAGTTTGTAGCCCCAAAGCGCGCGGCACACCCCTAGGTGTGCCGCGCTAACTGTTTTATGGTACAATTTTAAAAACATGAATGATGAACTAGTTACGTATTTTGCGGAGACAGATTCTCGAAATAAAAGGGTACCTTTTGGTATAAAAGCAAAAGACCGCACTCGCCACGTATATGTCATAGGAAAGACAGGTATGGGAAAGTCGACCCTACTCGAAAATATGGCAGTCCAGGATATCAAAAATGGCGAGGGTATGGCTTTTATCGACCCTCACGGCAAGACCGCAGAACTTCTCCTCGACTATATCCCGCAAGAGCGAGTAAAAGATGTCGTATATTTTGCGCCGTTCGATACCGAGTTCCCACTATCGTTTAACGTACTTGAAAGCGTGGATCCAGACAAGCGGCATTTGGTCGTGGCTGGACTCATGTCTACGTTTAAAAAGATTTGGCAAGATGCATGGTCAGCCCGAATGGAATATATTTTGACCAACACACTTCTCGCACTTCTCGAGTATCCAGACGCGACGCTCCTCGGTGTAAACCGTATGCTTTCTGACAAAGATTTTAGAAAAAAAGTAGTCGACAATATTTCAGATGTTTCAGTTAAATCATTTTGGGTAGATGAGTTTGCAAAATACACAGAGCGTATGGCAGCCGAGGCAGTGCCCGCAATCCAAAACAAAATCGGACAGTTTACAGCAAACCCGCTTATCCGAAATATGATCGGACAGTCAAAATCATCTTTTGATATCCGAAAATTGATGGATACTAAAAAGATTATCATCGTCAACCTTTCAAAAGGGCGTATCGGTGAAGCAAATGCAAACCTCTTGGGTGGAATGCTCATCACCAAAATATATCTCGCTGCTATGTCACGAGCTGATGTGCCTGATCGAGTACTGAAGACACTGCCAAACTTCTATCTCTTTGTGGACGAGTTCCAAAACTTTGCAAACGAGTCTTTTGCTGACATTTTGTCTGAAGCTCGAAAATACAAATTGAATCTGACGATCGCGCACCAGTATATCGAACAGATGGAAGAGGAGGTGAGCTCTGCGGTATTCGGTAACGTCGGAACGATGATCGTATTTCGCGTGGGTGCTTTTGACGCCGAGTTTCTCGAAAAAGAGTTTGCTCCTCAGTTTACGATGGAGGATTTAGTAAACCTTGGCTTTGCACAGATATATCTAAAACTCATGATCGATGGAGTAAGCTCGCAGCCATTTTCTGCAACTACACTTCCTCCGATACCTAACCCAGAGAAAACACATCGTGCAGAAGTGATCGAAATGTCAAGAAAACAATTCTCTTCACCAAAGAGTGTTGTCGAGGCGAACATTGTCGATTGGCATGCTCCCGTAAAGAAGCCGACCCCACAACCAAAAGCCGAGGCTTCAAAGGTAGAGATAAAAACAGAAGCTAAGCCAGAACCAAAACCAGAGCCCAAACCAGTTTCATCTATGCCAGCACCGACTCCAGCTCCCGCATCGACAAAACCAAATCCGATCGTCAACAAACCAAAAGAAATCAGCCAACAAAATAAAAATCAGCTGAAAGATGCTCTCGCGGCTGTGCTAAAGGATCTACCAAAGCCAAAGCCACCAGAGAAAAAGCCAGAACCAAAACCAGAGCCCAAACCAGAACCAAAAAAAGAGGAGCATGTACATGAAGTACCAAAAGAAGTCCTCGAGAATCTCCTGAAAGACTGATATGAAAAAACGGATACTCATATTTTCACTGGTGTATTTGCCACGCTATGTTGGTGGTGCAGAAGTCGCTATAAAAGAGACGACTGATCGTCTGGGTGATGATTATGATTTTGATATGATCACATTGCGTATGGATGATCGTCTGCCGCACGTCGAAAAGATCGGCAACGTGACCATATACCGAGTCGGTTTTACTTTTGCAAAACAATTACAAAAATACCTCCTTCCACTCACTGGCTTTTGGGAAGCACTGACTTTGGTGCACCAGCACAAGTACGACGGCATGTGGGTGATGATGGCGACCTACCACCTCGTTTCAGCAGTATTACTCAAGCTAGTATACCCAAGCATCCCACTTATCGTTACCTTACAGGAAGGTGACCCACTCGAGCATATCAAGCGCAGAGCTCGCCCAGTCTGGCCATTCTTTAAAATGCTTTTCTCAAAAGCACACGTTATACAAGTACTTTCAAACTATCTAGCTGATTTCGCAAAGGAGATGGGTGCAACATGCCCGATCGTGGTCGTTCCAAATGGTGTAGATATTAAACACTTTTCACAGGAGACAAAAGTATTTCCATTAAAAAAAGAAAAGGGCGAGATATTTTTGATCACTACATCACGTCTAGTTACAAAAAATGCAGTGGGAGATATTATAAAATCACTCACACACTTAGCACCAAATATTAAGCTAATGATCTTGGGAACAGGTCCGCTAGAACACGAATTGAGAGCACTCACTAAAAATCTCAATCTAGAATCTCGCGTAAACTTTGTTGGCTTTGTTCCAAACAGAGAATTGCCCGCATACTTGCATCAGTCAGATATTTTTATCCGTCCCTCACTTTCTGAAGGTTTTGGCATATCTTTTGTTGAAGCGATGGCAGCTGGATTGCCAGTGATCACCACTCCTGTGGGCGGGATTGTCGACTTTTTGATAGAAGGAAAGACTGGCTTGTTCTGTGAGGTTAACAATCCAAAAAGTATTGCTGACCAGGTAGAGCTACTCATCAATGACGAAAAGCTGTATCGTCGCATTATCATAAATGCCTATACTATGGTAAAAGAGAAGTATACCTGGGATATTGTAGCGAGTGCTATGAAAGAAAAGGTACTTCCATGAAGTTACTAATGATCTCGAATGACAAGAATATACTAGATCCGCAAAGCGCTGTCGCCTTGCGGCAGATTGAGTATGCTAAAAAGTTTGAAGAAGTGCACATTCTCCTCCGAGGTAGCGCAAAAGAAATGCATTTGGGGCAAAACGTCTGGGTCTATTGCTCTTGGTGGAGATATGGACTGGCTCGTTTTTTGATCAAGACGAGAAATATTACTCATGTCACATGCCAGGATCCTTTTGAAAACGGTCTTATCGGTGTGCTTTTAAAAAAGCGACACCCACTCCATCTCGAGCTACAAATACACACCGACATCGGCAGCCCATATTTCCAAAATGAAAATGTGAAAAATATGATCAGAACATATCTGGCAAAATATACACTTTCATATGCCGATCATGTTCGTGTGGTTTCAAATAAAATAAAAGAATATGTCGCTCGATTCGTCGACCAAGATAAAATAGAGGTGCGACCGATCGCTGTCGATGTGTCTTTAATAAAAGATGCACCGATTACCGTGGATCTACACAAAGAATTCCCAGGAAAAAAAATCCTGCTTTGCGTTTCGAGACTAGAAAAAGAAAAGAGAGTCGACATGGTGATCGATGCTGTAAAACAGCTAAAAGATGTCCATCTCGCTATCGTAGGTGACGGTTCACAGAGAAAAGTATTAGAAAAAAAGGCGGCAGGGCTACCAGTTTCGTTTTTCGGCTGGAGAAAAGACACAGCTTCTTTCTATAAAACTGCTGATATCTTTATCAATACCTCACTCTATGAAGGATATGGCATGACACTCGTCGAAGCCCAAGCTGCAGGGCTCAAAATCCTCTCTACGGACGTCGGAGTTGCCAAGGACGTAGGTTCAACTATAATACAGAATATTGACGACATAATACAAAATATATGAAAATCGGCTTTATCGGACAGGGATGGGTAGGAAAGAACTATGCGGATGATTTTGTAAATCGCGGCTATGATGTTGTGCGCTATTCAATTGAGCCAGAATACAAGGCAAATAAAAGCAAGATTGCTGCTTGCGATCTAGTATTTGTTGCAGTGCCAACACCGACAACCAAAAAAGGATTCGATGTATCTATACTCGAAGACGCACTCAAAAATGTAAAAACAGTAGCGGTGATCAAGTCCACCATCGTCCCAGGTACTACCGTGGCATTGCAGAAAAAGTTTCCTAAAATAAAGATAGTACACTCACCAGAGTTCTTGGTAGAGGCAACAGCTGCACACGATGCTGCCCATCCAGATCGAAATATCGTAGGTATTCCAGTCGATAACAAAGAATATCAAGATATCGCAAAAAAGATTCTTTCAGTTTTGCCAAAAGCACCATTTACTCTCGTCTGCAAAAGCGAAGAAGCAGAGATCATCAAATACGCTCACAATGTGCATGGATATATGCAGATTATCTTTTCAAATATTTTGTACGATCTTTCTATCAAACATGGTGGGGGATGGGATGCGATAAAAGAAGCGATCAAAGCCGATCCGATGATGTCACACTACTATCTAAACCCGATCCACAAGAGCGGTAGAGGCGCTGGTGGAGGATGTTTTATAAAAGATTTTGCTGCATTCCTATCTGTCTACGAAAAAACTAAAGATAAAAAGGGAACTGCTGTCCTCAAGGCACTCGAAGCAAAAAATATTGAGCTATTGAAAGCAAGCAAAAAGGATCTCCCCATGCTCAAGAGTGTCTATGGCAAAGTATGAGACTACTCATCATCACACAGAAGATCGATAAAAATGATCCTGTACTAGGTTTCTTTCATCGCTGGGTAGAAGAATTTTCAAAACATTGTGAAAGTATCATCGTGATTTGTCTATCCAAAGGCGTGCATTCTTTGCCTGCTAACGTAAAAGTTCTTTCTTTGGGAAAAGAAGTGAAACAATCAAGACTTTCATATATAAAGAATCTTTACGCATACGTATGGAATGAGAGAAAAAATTACGATGCAGTTTTCGTACATATGAACCAGGAGTATATTGTCTTGGCTGGCCTCATCTGGAAGCTCCTCAAGAAAAAGATATATATGTGGCGCAATCATCACGCAGGCTCAATCATCACCGATATAGCTGCTACTTTTTGTACGCATGTATTTTGCACCTCTCGATTCTCATATACAGCAAAATATGCAAAGACAAAGATCATGCCAGTGGGCGTAGATACGAATCTTTTCAAAAAAACTGTGCCCGCGAAACCAAAAAGTGTTTTGTCATGGGGTAGGATAGCACCATCAAAGAATATCGATATATTGGTAGAAGTGGCAAAACAAAATCCTGATCTTTCTTTTGATATATATGGTGACGCACTACCAAAAGATAGTCAGTATTTGGAAAAACTAAAAGCAGATGCCAGTGCAAATGTCACATTTCACAAAGCAGCATTGCTCGAGCAATCAGTCGACATTTATTCTTCTCACGAGTTTTTTATCAACCTTTCATCGAGTGGTATGTATGACAAGACTATATTTGAAGCGATGGCGTGTGGTGCTATCGTCCTCGCATCAAATGACAATCTAAAAGGGAATATTCCTGATGATCTAATATTTTCAAACAGAAATACTCTCGAACTCTCACAAAAATTGCAAAAAGTATCAGCGCATTCTGATCAGCAAAAAGATGAGTTGAGAAAAAGACTTCAGATATTTGCCGACAAACACAGTCTAAAGAATTTGGGTGTAGAATTGTTTAAAACACTATGAAAATACTAATCACTACAGGTATATACCCACCAGATATCGGTGGCCCAGCAACATATTCAAAACTACTTTTTGAAGAGTTACCAAAACGCGGTATACAGACAGCCGTTCTTTCATTTGGTGAGGTACGAAAACTACCAAAGTTGATTAGACATATTAGTTTTTTCTTTAAAATTATTTCTCAACATCACGATGTCGATCTTATTTTTGCTCAAGACACAGTGAGCGTCGGCTTACCATCGCTCCTCGCTGCGAAACTATTGGGCAAAAGAGTCTTTATCCGTGTCCCTGGTGACTATGCCTGGGAACAGTCGGTGCAGCGCTTTGGGGTAAAAGAAAATATCGATGATTTTCAAAATAAGAAATACGGCACAGCTGTCGAGCTTCTCCGTAGTATCCAGAAGTTTGTCGTAGATCATGCTGACCGTGCCATCGCTCCAAGTATATATTTTAGAAATCTTGTAGCAAAATGGGTACGCAATCCAGAAAAAGTCCACTGCGTCTATAATGGTATCGACCTCAGTACTATCCCAACTGTGCAAGGGTACGAATCAAAAACGATATTTACTGCAGGACGCTTGGTCCCATGGAAAGGCTTTGCGGCTCTCATCGAGTCTATGAAAGATATGCTTGAGTGGAAACTGTATATTGCAGGAGATGGTCCTTTTCGTCCTGACCTTGAGAAAATAGCAAAAGAAAACAATGTTTCAGACAGAGTCTTTTTGCTGGGACAGATCGACCGTAGCTCGCTCATAAAGAGAATGCAGTCATGTGATGTCTTTGTTTTAAATACTCATTTTGAAAGCTTTTCTTTCCAAGTGGTCGAGGCTATGGCGGCTGGTATCCCTGTCATTACAACCAATGTGGGCAACTTGGCAGAGATAGTAGATGATGGAAAAAGCGGCATCCTCATCACACCAGATGATCGCCAGGCGATCGTTACAGCCTGTCTCGAACTTTCATCTGATATGACAAAAAGAAATAATATGATCAAAGCTGCAAAAGAAAAAGCCCAGGATTTCTCTATTCAGAAAACTGTAGATAATATGGCGAATATGATACTATAGTGAGTATAATTTTATGACAAAATACCAACAATTTCTCGATGAGAAGATGCTTTTGTTAAGTAAAGAAAAGACAGTGCTCGATATCGGTGGGGGAGATCGGTTCCAAAAATGGCTACTCCCATACAAAGATCTTTTCAAAAACTCTGATTACAAAAGTATGGATAGCGATTCGAGAACTGGGGCAGATGTGGTCGGCGATATACACAATATGCCGCTGCAGACCGATACAGTAGACGCTATTATCTGTAGTTCTGTCTTGGAACACGTAAAAGACCCGATCCGCGCAGTAAAAGAAATGCATCGAGTTCTAAAGCCTGGAGGCAAGCTGTTTCTCTACGTTCCATCGATCTATCCATATCATGCTCGAAAAGGTTCATACCCTGACTACTGGAGATTTTTCGATGATACGCTTGAGTTTATGTTCGAAGATTTTTCAAAGGTAGAAATGATGAAATGTGGAGGGTATTTCAGAGCGATGATCCACTTTGTGCCATTGCAACACAAATTAAAGTTTATCCTAGTGCCAGTCAGCGAATTTTTGGACAAAGTATTTAAGACAGAAAAGAAAACTACTACTTACGGTTACTTCCTCTACGCAATAAAATGAAAAAACTAATCAAAAGACTATTGGCAAAGTTCAGATATCAGATCGTCCGCACTGGAGTACGTACTGACTTTGTGGCATGGGCAAAAGACGCTGATTTTGAAAAGGCATCAGTAGCGGTGGAGCCATACACCATGCTCGAGCGAGATCGATTGTACATGCTGTGGCAGTTTGCACGGCAGGCAGCGCGTCTCGGCGGGGCGACCGCACAGGTGGGTGTATTTCGTGGGGGCTCTGCACGACTCATCGCATATGCACAAGAAAAGCAGACAACGCCATTCTTTGTTTTCGATACATTCGAAGGTATGCCAAAAGTAAATCCAGATATCGATTTACACAAAGAGGGTGATTTTATCGACACTTCGATCGATCATGTAAAAAAAGTATTTGCAGGCGTTAATCGCGCAGTATTTTGCCAAGGGATATTTCCACAGACTTCTGCTCCAGCAAAAGATCAGACGTTTTCTTTTGTTTATATAGACGTTGATATATACCAGTCTACTCTTGATTCGCTACATTTCTTTTACCCTCGTTTGATGAAAGGCGGTTTTATCATGTTCGACGACTATATGGGCAAAAATACTCCCGGAGTCAAAAAAGCGCTCGATGAGTTTCTTGCAGATAAGAAAGAGGTTCCTATCATCACTACTGTCGGCCAATGCATACTTATCAAGCAATAATCAAAAAGGTCTTTAAATACATCGTCTCAGGTGGAACTGCGGCGGTGGTAGACCTAGCGATGCTACATATCTTCGTGAAATATGCTCATATGTGGTATCTTCTGGCTGCAGTTGTCGCTTTTCTGATCGCATTCTCTGTCAGTTTCTCTCTACAAAAGTTTTGGACATTCCAAGATCGTTCTACTGAAAAAGTAAAATCACAGATGACGCTGTATTTCTTTGTATCAGTCGCCAATCTCGGAGTAAATACATTACTTATGTACGTTTTTGTGGATTATTTCTGCATACACTATATCGTCGCCCAGATCATCGCGAGCGGTATCCTCGCATTTAGTAGCTACTTTATATACTCAATCTTTATTTTTTCTAAATCTGAGCAAGTAAACAACCTTGAGTGATTCGATGATGTCTTCGATCGTGCTTTTTGAAACACCTTTATTTCGATTGAGGAAATGGATAGGTACTTCTATAGTTTTTGCACCAGCTGAAATCATCGCGTATAAAAAGTGGATCTTGTACGCGTGGCGGAGTGACAATACTTCACCTGGCTTTAGCGGGAGTTTGTCTTTGAATTTTGTTGAGGTCATCTTGAATCCTGAGGTATTGTCGTGGGTTTTGATACCTAGACCATAGTGGATGATGAGGTTACCAAAATTGCTGAGAAACTTTCTGTACCAAGGCCATTCCTGAGGGATCGTGCCACCTTCGACATATCGTGAGCCGATAATGTACTCATATCCCTGATCAAAAGCTCGGACTAATTTTTGAATATCTTTTGGATCATGCTGAAAATCACCATCAAACTCCAAAAATGCATCTGCCTGTAGTGTGTCGATAGCATAGTTCATACCAGTTATGTACGCGTATCCGAGCCCACGTTTTTCTTTTTCAGATATGACGTGCACGTCTTTGAAGGTGTGGACAATGTCGAGAGTATTGTCAGTAGATTTTCCATCGACAATGAGGATGCTCCAAGTGTGCTGAGTCATCTTTGATAGTTCAGCAAAGACTGCATTCAAAAGTGCGCCGATACTTTCTCCTTCATTATGTGTCGGTATGATGATAGTTATTTTCATTAGCGATATATGTATATGATGGGGCCAAGCATGCTTGTTTTAAATAGCGAGCGGAGACTTCCTGGGAACTCGCTTGTAGCGATAGAGTAACGAGGATTTGTACCAAAAGATGCGAGTACTTTTTGCTGCGGAATACTATTTGCAGCAATGCCTATGTCCGAATCACTTTTTTCAATCACATATAGAGTATACCCATTTTTGCGTGCGTAGTCAGGTAGCTTGGCGAGGAAAGCTGTGTCTTGGACTGTATATATGTTGAGGCTGTGAATATTTGCTTTGTTTAGTTTTTCTTCTGCAGTATCGATCTTTCTAAGGGCGTTGGGTTCGATCGAACGTAGCTCTGCAACAGCACTTGCTGTAGTCGGTATTCGTAGTTGTGATCCGTAGGTGAGGATCTTTTCCTTTTTGTCTGCATTCTCATATACCCAGTTGATAGCGTGTATTCGGGAATCATTGTGTACAGTCAAATATGAAAGCATTAGACTCGCACAAAGGGGAATGACTAATAAAATTAAATAGTATTTGTTTTTTAAAACTGAAATAAAAGCATAGCCAGCGGCGCTGTATATGAGTGGTAAGATCGGGAGTAGGAATCTGCTTTCGTAACGGAAAAGGATATAGTACACAACTGAATAAAAATAAATAAACGCACCAAAGGTGAGGCCTAGTCTTTTATTTTTAATGCACAAAGCAATAAAACCGATTACGAAAGATATAACCAGGACTGGTTCTGAGTTCGTTAGTAATCCAATAAATTTAAATGGACTAAGTATGATCCCGAGGATACTTTTTGAAGCGCTACTTGTAATATCTACGATAAAGCCATTGCTCATCGGGTACAAAACTGAAGGGAGAAAAGAGATGAGCCCAGTAACGACAACAACAATCCAGAACTTTTTTGAAGAAAGATCTTTTTTTAGGTTTGCCAAGGTCTTTTTTTCTACTACAAAATACCAAAGAGGGAGTAGGGCAAACAAAAACATAGAAATGCTACTTATGCCCATCCCGATTGCGGCGATGATACTAAACCAAGAATAGTTTTTCTTTCTAAAAAGAAAATAAAAGGCTAGGCTGTAAATGAGTGAAATAAATATCCAATGCCGTGCAGACATCGAGAGTGAAATATTGATGAGGCTGGTTGCAGCAAAAGCAGTAGACACCAAAGCAGCCTTTTTTGATTCAAATAAGCTTTCGCTGATTTTATATACAAGCCAAATAGAAATAAGTCCGGCCAGGATACTGATAAGACGCGCAGCAATGAAATAAGGAGAAAGGTTGGCAACGATCTCGGGGACTGAAAGTCCTTGTACCACAGTCTGGAATCCAGCAATGATGCTAAAAGGGAGCAAATACAAGTAAGAGATATATGGTGGATAGTAGAGGACAGACGACATCTCCTGAGTGTGGAGGGCTGGAATAACTGATTTGAGCTCCATCATTTTGAGTGCTCCCAGTACAGTAGAGGGCTCGTCATTGATGAGCCACAGTGGTAAGCCGTATACGATCCCAGATATACGTAGAGCAAGAGCTAGCAATATGACCGCGATGAGTAGTAGTGTATGCTTTTTCTGCATTTCAGTAATAATACCAAAGTTTGCATAAATGCGATAATATAAGGATATGTCAGTAATGAACACTTTTCTAAAGGGCGAGACCGTCTCGGCGGCTTGGAACTTCTCATCAAAAGGTATCGGCTTGCTAAATACATTCATTACGATTACTTCACTTTCTCTGTACCAGTACGGAGTATTTCAGCTGCTCTTGTCTTTTGCAGGTATACCTTCTGATTTTCTCAATCTTGGTTCCGGGTTGATATCAAATGAAATATCGAGAGCCATCGGCGACAACAGGATCGCAGATGCAAAAAGAATATTTATCGAGTATGCACTGATCCGAGTCATCATCATGATAGGTGTCTGGGCAACAGTATTTTTTGGCGCGACTCATTTCTTTAGTGCGTATGATACGAGCTTTATCAAAGACATGCGTCTCATCTCGTTTCTATTTTTAAGCGAAGGAGCGTTTATGATCATCAGGACATTTTGTTTGGTGCGGCTTGAGTTTGGTATTGTCGCATTTCGAACTACCATTACAAAATTTGTTCAGTTCCTTATCCTCGGCTACTTTTTGTTGCAGGGTAACTTGGGTTTGAAGCAGCTGATCTGGTCAATTATCTTTTCTTCAGCTATCAGTGTTATCATCGTTTCATTCAAATTCTTCAAAGTGTATTCTACTTGGAATCATGTCAAAACCTCACCAAAGGTTTTGCTATGGAATATATTTTTAACCTATGGGACCTGGGATGTGACACGACAATTTGCTAATCGTGTCACTTTTAGGATAAAGCCGTGGCTCATCAAGGTATTTGCGAGCACAGAAGCGGTCGCTATTTTCTCTATTGCAGAGACCATGATTACGACAGTACAAGATGTATTGCCGAACAATACATTGCAGTCACTCGTTCCGCTTTGGGTCAAAGATAGTGTGCTTTCAAAAAAGATGTTTTCATATGGAGTCAAATACTATGCGGTTATGGGTATTGTTTTGGCGGTTATTGCTGGTATCGTCATCCCGCCAGTCACACATATATTCTTTTCAAAATACAATGATTCGCTTCAGTATTTTTACTTTATGTTGTTTAACCTGCCGATCTTTGCTGTAGGTATTATCATCGGAAATTATATTATTGCCTTACGTAAACAGAGATATTTACTCTTTTTACATATCATCCGAAATATTTGCTCACTTGTGATTATATCTGCAGGTCTCTACTATGTCGGTTTGTGGGGTCTGGCTATCGAGTTTGTGTTTGTCCCTCTGATTCTTGTTTTTATTAACTACTGGTACACCCAGAGTCAGGATCGAGGCTTCCATTTTGACTTCAAAGTTATATTTAGTTTCAATGCTCAGGATCGAGAGATCATTAAGAAATCATTTTTACAGATGCGGCAAATATTTCTTCGATACTAGTTGCTTGTAGTGCTGATTGGATCTCATCTGGTGTACCTCTCTTTTTAAATACAAAAGAAGATGGTTGGATGTTTCCATGCGGTAGTATCTGAATACTTTTTTCATCTTGTGGTGGTTGCTCTGTTGGGTCCACTGGTCCAATGATGTCGATAAGCGGTACTCCTAAAGCGTGTGCAATATAGATCGGTCCTGTATCAACTGCAATGTAGAGTGAAAAGCTTTTCATGAGGGCTGGCAACTCTTCCAAGGTAAAATGTGTAGCTTTTATAAAAAGAGGGCTGCTGATCTTTGAAACCAGTGCATCGATACGTGTATTGTCAGCAGGTGAGCCGATGCAGCAGACGATCACATTTGGTATTTCGATAAGTTTTTTGATTAGGATTTCAAAACGGTCATCACCGAGTTCTTTTATTTTGTTTCCAGCAGTGATACTGATCCCGATGATCTTTTTTTTAGCAAATCCTTTTTTCCATGCATTTACTTTTTCTTCACTCAGAGCAGTTGTCCATACTTCTTTTTTATCCTCAGGATTTTGTATACCCATAAAGCTGAGTAGTCGTGTGTGGTGCTGTGGAAGGTATGTATGGTTCTTGTATAAAAGTCGATGATTCGACATCCAATCAGTTAGACGTTCGGTAATGGGCGGTGTCTCGACGATCGTTTTGACACGGTTCGGTATGCTGGCCCAAAGCGAGAGGCAAGTGTTGATAGAAGTTGCTGTAAGGTTGATAGACCAGGTAAATCTTTCTGATCTCAGCTTTTTTATCAATCCAAAAAAAGAATAATCTTCTACGATGATGAAATTATCGATGCGAGGATTATTTTTTACTATACCCAATGCTTTTTTTGAAATGAGAACTGTCAGTTTTGAATCAGGATAAAATTTCTTTATATTATAGAAAACAGGTGTTGAGCAGACGATATCACCGATTCGAGAAAGCTGGGGCATACACAAAATATTTTTGGTGTCACCACGTTTGCTGAGGGCTGTAAGTAGTGGATAGGCTACAAAACTGGCTCCAATCCAGACGATATGTAGTGCTTTTCGTATAGTTTTATCAGTCATGGGGCTATGCTACAATATCCTCAATATGATAAAAAAACTCATAAAAAAGGCGATTGGCGCTGTGGCTAGATTCTATCACAAGATACGATCTTTGCGTGTAGTATGGCTCATGATCAACCTCCCAAGCATCATCCGATACAAACGAAATACACCGACTCTAAATGAGGAACAAAAAAGGGTAGTGGCTGCATTGCGCGAAGATGGCATCGCGATCACTCATGTCGACAAACTATTTCCACCAGAGACTTTTGCAGAGTTACAAAAGTTTGCACTCACTCGCTGGGAAGATGCAGATGTAAAGTCTCAGTACGAGCGTCGTGATGAGTCTCGTGATGGTGACAAACTAAAAAGCAAAAGCTTTTTCCTTGTCGATCTTTGGAAGGGCGAGCGCGTTCTCGATCTCTCACATCCTTTTACCAAATTTAGCTTGAGTGACATGGTGCTCAATACAGTAAATACGTATATGGGAATGTTTGTAAAATTTATCGACTGGAGACTACAAGTGACTATTCCTATGCCAGAGGGTATGCGAAGCTATGCTTCACAGGAGTGGCATCGTGACCCAGAAGATCAGCAGTTGGTAAAAGTATTCCTTTATCTAAATGATGTCGATGAGGCAGCCGGCCCTTTTATCTATTTAAAGAAATCACACTATACTGGAAAGTGGCGACATCTTTTCCCTCAGAAACCACCTCGCGGTAGCGCTGGAGAAGACGACAAGATACCAAACCAAGACAGAATCGTCTGTACAGGAAAGGCTGGAACACTAGTTTTCTGTGACACGAGTGGTCTACATCGTGGTGGTCATGCAAAGAGCAAAAATCGCTTTATGTACACGACTGTATTTGAGTCACCAGCCTCTGTCTGGCCGGTCATCATGAAATATCCAAAGCATTTCCCGCAGCTTGCATACGCAATAGACAACAAAGTCAAAGCAGAACCAAAATTCTATAACTTTTAGTTATTTATAAAACAGAGATAGCTTTTCTGGAAAACAAATATCGATAGTGTCGCTATCTCCTATCTTTCTAAATACGACAGTTCGGTTTCGGTTTTTTCGGTATTTAATCAAAAGATCTTGGATCAATGAAATCGGAAACATCTTTTTCTGCAGTGAAGTATCTTGGCTATCTTTCCGGGCAAATGTATAGTAACTTTCTTTTGTTGAAAGTTTTGATAGTTTGAGCTCGCTTTCTAGTTTGTTTTTTACTTGTTTGAAAAAGCCTTGTCCTGGTGAAAGGGGTAATACTGTAGTTTTTTGAGCAATGAGGCGGACCTCAGCGTCGGTCGACTTGTCTTCGATCACTTTGTATCCAAAGCGAGAGAGGAGACTAGATACACCTCGAACAGAAAAAGAATGTAGGTGAGGCAAAAACATCAGCACACCCATGCTCGGCTCTCCGACAACATTTGGTACTTCGATCATAATGTAGTCACCATCAGTCTGGAGCTTTGAGCAGAGTTCTATCATTTGGCCTGGGTCAAATACGTGTTCCATGACGTGCGAGGTGTATATCATCTTGAAAGGAGCATGTTTTGTAAGCGACGACTGTACAGAGCTTTCTTCAAAACCTCCGACATAGATCGGTATATTGAGTGTATCGATTACTTCTTGCGCACGGTGAGCTGAGTTTTCTACTCCAACAAGGTTCGTATATCCGACTTGCTTCATGGCTGCAAAGTTTCCACCGCGGCCTGTGCCGATTTCGAGAATCGGTGCATCTTTTTTAATATTGAGTTTTTCGAGAATCGGAGCGAGACGACTTTCTTTGTGCTCGGCATTCGCAAATTTCTTTTGACCCTCTTCTACATTCCATGTCTTTGCATAAAAGTCGATAATCCACTGATGGCTCGGTTTGTCGATGAGTGTGACAAAGCCGCAACTATCGCAGCAACCGATACGGATGCTTTGTTTTGGATCCTGAATAGTTGCTACGGTCTCTAGCTTGCTGAGGCAACAAGTGCAGGTAGTATTTATCTGAAACTGCTTGGTATCTTCTATCTCGATCTTTTTCCAGCCAGCCAATTTGGGCGTATCTGTCACAAGTATTTTCATAATTTTACTATTATATCATGTGTGTTAGAATACCTCTCTATGAAGACAGTCTTCCTTTTTGTCTCAAATTTTGTCTATTCCTCTGACTTTTTGAGGACTGAATATATTCAGTATCTCTCAAGCAAATACAAGGTAGTGGTGTTTATGCAGCCCCAGGCTTTTTGCAAAGACAATAAGCCGTATTTTACTTCTCCCAATGTGACCTACGTGCCGTGGACGATTCAGTTTCCAAAATTCTGGAATGTATTTGGAAAATATTTCCGTTATTCATTGATCCGTAAATATGACTTTGAGCCTGTGATAGTTCGAAACCAGGAGCAGGGGATGAAAGACTGGAAGCGAAGATTTTTGAGATATGTGTCTTACATTGCTCCAGCTTCGTTTTGGACAAATGATTTGTTTACAAAACTAGAAGTGCGATTTGCTCCTCAATCAAAAGCATTTTTAGAAAAGATAAAAGAGCACAGACCTGCTTTGGTAATCACCTCGACACCAGGATTCAGTCATTTTGATGCAGAGGCAATCATCCTCGCAAAGAAAGCGGGAATCAAAACAGCTGCTGTAAACTTTAGCTGGGACAATCTCCACAATGGAGGCATGCATTTTCGACGTCCAGATGGTCTCATCGTTTGGAATAGGATCATTCGCAATACAGCAGTAGAACAGTACAAACAAAATCCAGAACGTGTATTTGTCACTGGACCGATACGTTTTGATTCGTATTTTAGTCCAAACAAAACAAGCAGAGAGCAGTTTCTATTGAGCAAGAATCTAGATCCAAAAGAAAAAACTATCCTCATTACCACGGTTACAAAAGGAAATTATCCAGATGAAAATATTCTCTTGCAGGATTTGATCGAAGCACGAGAGAAGGGTAGATTCGATGGTTTTCCAAACATATTTGTGCGCATGCATCCAAAAGAAGAATTTTCAAAGTTTGAAAAGTTTATTTCATCAGGCATAAAAGGATTGTGCGTCGAGTTTCCAGGAAAGTTGCTATCAGAGGAGATGGGTACTCGTATCGAAATGCATGAAAACGATATAGAAAATCTAAAGAGTACACTCATGTATTCTGACGTAGTCGTAAACTACTGCTCAACTATCAGCCTCGAAGCGATGATTTTTGATAAGCCAGTGGTAAATATTTCTTTCCCAGAAAAATATGCACGGGCATATACCTTTAGCCACTACAAACCGATTGTTGCTGCTGATGCAGTCTTTGTCTCAAAGAGTCTGGAGCAGCTCATCGGCGATGTGAATACTGGTTTGCGACACCCAGAAGTTAAAAAAGACGGCAGACACAAAGTCTTCAATGATTTTATTTTCTTCAAAGATGGACTAGCATATAAAAGAAGTGTAGATTTCCTAGATAAGATCATATAAATGTCATTCCCATACAATACAATTGAAAAAGAAAATATAGTTTGCACTATGTGCGGACAAAATAAGACGCATACACTCTCAACGCAAGGAACCGATGGCTTGGCGCTCACTTCGGTTATTTGTAAAAACTGTAGTTTGATTTATATCAACCCTCGTATGACCAAAGATGGGTACAAGCGGTACTACGAAGAAGAATATCGAGAAAAAACTATCAATCACGGAGATCGAGGCTCTGATTTTGATTGCAAAAAACTATTTCAGTCTACGATCGTCCATGGAAAAGCGTTGGCAGCACTTATGAAGCCGTATCTCAATGTCGATGGGGCTTTGATGGAGGTGGGCTCTGGTGTTGGAGGTGTTTTGGCGGGAATAAAAGCAGAGCTACAACGAGAGGTGGTAGGGATCGAGCCTTCTTCAAAAGAAGCTGACTATGCAAATAGTCAGGGTATCAAAACATATCATGCCTTGATCGAGGATCATAAAGGTACAGATACTTACGCAGCAATCATCACCACACAATCGCTAAACCATTTTCTCGATCCTCGTTATTTCTTTGAGTGGTCATATAAAAGCTTGGTAAAAGATGGTCTACTTGTTGTAGAGGTTATGAATTTCCGCCAACAGCTCAGACTTGCTGGAAAATATAGCAACAGTGTCAAAATCGACCATGTGTACATGTTTACTCCAACTGCTTTAAAGAACCTAGTTCGTTCTGCAGGTTTTGACATACTTCATTTCGAAACTGATGAGTTTTCTCTAGAGCGAGCAGGGCAAGGCATCCCACATCTACATATTCGTATCGTCGCTCGAAAGACCGATCGATTACCATTTTCTACATTGTACACATCACGCCTCAACTACTTTATTACACTCCTTTCTATCAATAAATTATTCATATATTTGCAGTATGTATTTATGACTCGATTGCCACAGATCTTTTCTCGAAGATGAATAAAACAATATTTATAACGAGTTGCCATCCACTCATCTCAAGAAATATCATTTCTACAGGCATTTTGTCGATGCTGAAAAAAGAAAACATAAAAACTGTCCTCATTGTTCCAGAATCAAAGCGTACATATTTTGCTGAGACATTTCCAGAAGCAATCGTCGAGGGCGTCTCACTCAAACAGGGCAAGCGTGAAGGACTGATGAAATATCTTTCGCTCGCCGCTCTAAATACGGTTACACTTGATATAAAAAGAAAAACAGAGATGAATGGCAGCGGGCTTTTTATTTCAAAAATCCTAAGCAATAAGATCGCTTTTGCTGCTATTCGGCTTCTCGAGCGATATAGTTCTACTCCGGCATTTGGCGATCTTTTTAAAAAATATAGCCCCACATCGGTGTTTTGTACTGATATACAAAATGAAGTCGATATTGCTTTACTCAATCACGCAAAGAAACAAGGAGTAAAAGCGATCGGTATGGTGCGGTCATGGGATAATCTCACTTCAAAAGGATTGATACGAACGATACCCGATCAGCTGATCGTGTGGAATGAAATAGTTAAAAAAGAAGCGGTGCAAGTTCAGAACATCGACCAAAACATAATCAGCATTATCGGTATTCCGCATTACGATATGTACAAGACAGTGGACTATACAAATAGGCAGGCATATTTTGAAAAGATTGGCGGCGATCCACAAAAGAAGATGGCTTTGTTTGTGCCGATCGGTGATCGATACCTGAAGAAAAATACTGTTGATCGAGATATTGTAGATATTTTGGATAAAACTCTTCCAGACGACTTTCAGATATTGGTGCGACTGCCACCGGGGGACTATGTTCGTGAGCTTGAACATAGCCCGCAGTTCTCACGGATAAAAGTTCTCTATGATCGCGCACAGACAAATCCTGACAATATAAAAACAACAGAGATCCGCAAAGAGGATGATATACATCTAGCACAGACACTGTTTTTCTCTGATTTAGTCGTCTCTGGTCCATCGACTATGGTTATCGACGCTGCATATATGGATAAGCCGACCATTTTATTTAGTTTTGATGGATATCAAAAGAGAGATTACTATGACAGTATCCGTCGATACTATGATTACAATAACTTTGTGCCAATTATTGAAAGCAAGGGAGTAAAGTTTGCTACATCGCTAGATGAATTTAAAAAAGATGTCGCAGATTATCATATCGATGCAAAGCTCATCCAGAATCTAGCGAGAGAGCAAGTTGGCTTTTTGGACGGAAAATCTACTGAGCGGCTTTTTAGTATACTTAAAGCATGAAGACAATCTTTATTACCATATTTGAGGGAGTAGAAGTTAAAAATATTCTCCGAACAACGATCCTTACAAACTTGCTCACCCATAGCGATATTCGAATCGTCTTGTTTACAAAGAGTCAGGACAAAGTCGACTACTATAAAAAAGAATTCAATGATCCACGCATAGTGTTCGAAGTGGTCGAATGGAAATCGCAAAGTTCAATCGATCGCTTTTTTACAAAGCTAAAGTTTGTTTTGCTCCGAACTGAGACGACTGATTTGAAAAGAAAGATGGTCAGTGAGTATGAGGGGGAGTATATCCGTTACTATACGGGGCTCTGTCTGAATTTCTTGCTAGCTCGACCGTCGATCAGAAAGATCGCTCGCTTCCTTGATTTCTTGTTGGTACGCGATGCGACATATGCAAAGTATTTTGATACATACAAGCCAGATCTAGTTTTTCTGGCACATCTTTTTGATGAACCAGAGATAGCACTGCTACGCGAAGCAAAAAAGAGAAAGGTAAAGAGCATTGGCTTTATAAATTCATGGGACAAGATTACTTCGCGCTGCATCATGCGTCTGTTGCCAGACAAGGCTATCGTTTTTAACGAATTAGTAAAACAGGAGCTCGTCACATACAACGAAATGTCCGCTGAGGATATATTTGTAAGTGGCCTGCCACAGTACGATTACTTTTATACTCCAGAAAAGTATCCTGCACCTGAAAATAAATTTATCGTCTATGCATCGATGGGGAGAGCGTTCAGTACATCTGATTGGGATATGATCGATCTTATGTATTCTATTGTTTCTTCTGACGAGTTGCGCGAAAAATGTGACCTGCTCGTACGCTTCCAACCAAATGACTTTGTTGATCAGGAAGAATTAAAGAAGCGACCACATTTAAAGTATGACGTACCAGGTATCCGTTTTGGCTCAAAGCGAGGAGTGGATTGGGATATGAATACTCAAGATCTAGCACATCTAAAAAAGACTTTGCAGACCATGTCCGTGCTCGTTTGTTATGCATCGAGCATCAGTGTCGACGCAGCTGTTTTTGATAAGCCGATTATCAATATCAATTTTGAAATCCAAAAGAGTGCACAGCTACTAAAGTCACCAACTCAGTACTATAAATCAGCTCATTATAAAAATGCCTTGAGCACCAATGCAATCGATCTTGTCACAAGCAAAGATGAGCTCGTCGATGCGATAAACAAATATCTAGAGCATCCTGAATACAGAAAGGAAGAACGAAAGGCACTAGTGCTGCAGCAATGTGGCTTTGCAGATGGCCTTGCAGGTGAGAGAATATACAGATACATATGGAACAATTTAACTACGACAAAAAAGTTTTAGAAACTATCCCGTGTAATATTTGCGGGGGCACTGATTTCAAAGTCATTGCTCGACGGAGTACAAATGGATTAAAGGCGACAACCGTGATGTGTAAAAAGTGCAGCCTCGTCTTTATCAATCCTCGTATGTCTCACAAAGATTACGATGACTACTACATGTATTTTTATCGACAAGACCGTGCAGCGATAAAAAACAGAGAGTATGTAGCAAATCTCGAAAAGAATTTTGAGTCAGCGCGCCGCTTTGGCCAAGCGATAGTAAAGTATCTCGGCAAGTACATCGAAGATGGGCTGACTATCGATGTAGGCTCTAGCACAGGCGGGATACTCTACGGTATCCGTGAAGCGGGTAAAAATATCGAACCACTCGGTATCGAACCTTCGATAGAGGAGTCAGACTACGCTTTATCAAAAGGGATAAAGACTATTCGTGGCCTATTTGAAGATGTTGATATCAAAACAGAAGGGAAAGCTTCAAATATTATCTGCGTCCAAAGCCTCAACCACCTTTTGGATCCAAAGAAATTTCTACTATGGTCACATGAAAATCTAAAACCAGGTGGTCATATTTTCCTCGCTGTTAAAAACTGGCGTCACCAAGTACGACGGATGGGCAAGCTTACTTCGGGTGTCCAAATCGATCATGTATATATGTTTACTCCAGAGACTCTTTCACTACTTTGTGAAGCTGCTGGTTTCAAGATCGTGTATATCGATGTAGATGAGGGTAAAAGTCAAAAAGATATCGCTATGCAAAAAGCAGATGGGCTAAATACTCACCACATTCGTCTCGTTGCTCAAAAGTCCAACCAGAACCTAACTATTCCAAAGTGGTTATACCTCAAAACAAGGCTTCAGTTGTGGTCACCTTTTGTTAAATTTGTGTATCTTTTCAAGTATTCGAAAAGACTTGCTTTTCTGAGAAAAATATTGCATATTAGCTAAACCATGAAACGAAAGGTTTGCTTCGTAATAACCAACTTTATCCACTATAGCCGGAGCCTTCTCGTGCTCGAAGAGCTCTCAAAACGCGATGACGTCGATCTTCACATCATCGTAGGTGGTCCTGCGCTTTCATCAAAATTTACTTCTAAATTTGCTGATATCAAACAGCTCCTCAAAAAAGATGGGCATCATCAGCTCTACGATCTCCACTTTAACCTCGAGGGGAACGACTCTATCGTCAAAGCAAAAACCACTGGTCTCGGTATTATCGAGTTCACTACGCTTTTCAATCAAATAAAGCCAGATGTCATCGTTGTCCGAGGTGATCGCTTCGAGGTTCTTTCGGCAACCGTTGCAGCTGCATACATGTCTATCCCGGTCGCGCATATAGAAGGAGGCGACTTGTCTGGTTCTATCGATGAAAGCGTTCGACATGCGATCACAAAACTCTCTCATATCCATTTCCCAACAAATGAACCAGCTAAAAAAAGAATTCTAAAACTCGGAGAAGCACCATCACATGTTTTTAACTTTGGTAGTCCTGATATCGAGGTAGTAGAAAAGCTTTCAAAGAAGGCAAATAAAATCGATTTGAAAAAGACTGGAAGCGGTGCACTCTTTGATCTCACAAAGGGATATTTGATGGTTATGTACCACCCAGACATCCAGGATGTAAAAACTGTACACATCAATACTCGAAAGATTTTGAAAGCAGTCCATGAGCTCGGTATTCCGACACTTTGGTTCTGGCCAAATATCGATGCAGGATCAGAAGACATTTCTCAGGAGCTTCGAAACTTTAAAGACGAAGTAAAAGGACACAAGATCCGTTTTATGCGATACCTCGGCCCACGAGAATTTATCTGGCTACTCCAAAATGCATTCTGTCTTATCGGAAACTCTTCAGCAGGAATCAAAGAGTCTTCATTTATCGGTCTACCAGTAGTAAACATCGGAAAGCGACAGAACCAGAGACTTCGAGGTGAAAACGTAATAACCGTATCACACGACTCAAAAGCTATTCAAAAGGCGATCGAAAAGCAAATCAAAAATGGAAAGTACAAACCTTCTACAATGTACTTTGCAAAAGATACAAGCAAAAATATAGCAAAGACAATCGCAACCGTACCGCTGTATACTCAGAAAATATTTTTTGAATAATAAAAAACCCAGCGCGCGCGCCGGGGTTTTGCTTGAGTGGATTACTTTCTCCCACCTCCCGTGATAAATTCCCAGATCTTTTTGTCCATGAGCACGAGGGCCACACAGAAGAGGGGAATCGAAATGAGCTTTTGCCATGAGAGCACCTCTCCGAAGAAAAGGATGCCAGCGACCATGACCGTGATGAGGTAGGTCGCATTCATGACGAGCTTCTTCAAGGCGATGCTTGCGCCCTGTCTGTAAGAGAGAAGATTGAAGCTCCACATCGCAATCGTGATAAAACCCATCGCAACGGAAGCGAGCCAAAGCTTTTGTAGGCTCGGGTCATAGCGTAGTAGACCGATTTGACCGACGATCAGTAGTGCTGTGGTCGCACCGATTGCAGTGACGGCGCCTCCCCAGAAGTTTTTGAACATCGGGTCAACTTCCTTGATGCTTTGAGAGATGCCTTGGTTGATAGCCACTGTTATGCTGTTACAGATCGCAAGCCAAATCCATAGAGGCATAGACATGCCGGAAGTGGGAGATCCGAGGATAACCCAACCTCCTAGAATCGCAATGCACATACCGATCCACTCACGCACATTTGTCTTGTGCTTGAAAAAGATAATGTCGATGATCATACCAGGCACGATAGCCATAGTAACGATGAAGGTGCTAGTGGCGATCTCACCTCCATTCATGAATGTGATAAATCCCAACACGGTTGAGATGAGTGCGAAGAGTCCAAACATCATGGACCCAAACATACCAACTGGGCTTAATAGTGCAACCTTGCGCTTTTTTGCCCAGACGCCTGTCACTACAAATTGTACCCACCCCAAGATGCTCGCACTGAGAAGGGTGGTGTCCAGTGATGGTGAAGCATTACCCACGACGTGTTGAAACGTGCGGGACACAGTTTTGGTGAGGCCTTCGAGAACGGCCCATATCCTCCAGTTTTCGATTCTTTTCATTCATATTTAAAATATCACAGTTAAGCATGAGCGTCAATAGACAAAAAAACCAAACTAGAATAGGATGTTTGTATGTCAAAGTCGCTAATCCCTAAGATAATAAAAAAAGACGGCGCCTTTATCATTGCTGAAATCGGCAAGAATTTTATTCAGACACAAGAATCACAGCCTATCAGTGTGTATCTTAAAAATGCCAAAAAACTGATCGACGCTGCGGTAAAAGCAGGTGCTCATGCAGTAAAGTTTCAGACACACGAGGTTGAAGACGAGCAGGCAAATATTCCCGTCATTTCTCCACATTTTAAAGGTGCTGACCGATACAATTGGGTTAAAAGAAATACCGAAGAAGCTCCGATCGAATTCTTTAAAGAATTAAAAGACTATGCTGATAAAAAAGGCATTATCTTTTTCTCAACAGCGATGTCTCGTAAGGCTGCGATAAAGCTCGACAGTATCGATGTTCCACTCTGGAAAGTCGGTTCTGGAGACGTTCAGGACTATGTTTTGCTCGATCATATTACTAAAAGTAAAAAACCCATTATCATATCGACTGGCATGGTGAGTCTTGCTGAACTCGATGAAGTTGTAGAATATATCACCAAAAGAGGATCACCACTTATTGTCCTCTATTGCGTTAGTGTATACCCATGTCCACCTGAAGCATTTAATCTTTCAACAATCGAATTGTTCAAAGAAAAGTATCCGCATGTGACGGTCGGTTTTTCTGATCACTCAGTAGGGGACAACACCATTCCGCTTGCAGCGGTAAAGATGGGTGCGCAGGTAATCGAAAAACATTTTTCTTTCTCAAGAGATTTGTGGGGATCTGATCATAAAGCTTCTATCACCCCAGAAGAGATGAAAGAGCTTGTAGATTCAGTCAAGACCAAGAAATACAAAGATATCGACACCAAAAAGTTTTACGGAAAGAAAACAAAGCAGTTAGAAGGTGCAAAAAACAAGTTTAGACCATATTTCAATAAAACATTAGTAGCTGGGCAAGATATTCCAGCGGGTACAACTATCACATCTGATATGGTCTATGCCATGCGCCCACGTATGCATTTGAAGGGGTTCTATTCAAATGAGTTTCATACTATACTTAATAAAAAGACAAAGAAGGCAATAAAAAAGTACGAACCAATTAATAAAAAACACATACAATGAATATTCTAGGCGTCATCACCGCTCGCGGTGGCTCAAAAGGAATACCAGGGAAAAATATAAAGATGCTCGGTGACAAGCCGCTTATCGCATACACAATAGACGTAGCAAAGAAGAGCAAACTGATCAATCACCTCATTGTCTCAACTGATGACGTTGAGATTGCTGAAGTGTGTAAAAAATACGGTGCAGAAGTTCCTTTTATGCGTCCAAAAGAATTAGCTGCCGATGGGACACCACATCTGCCGGTGATGCAACATGCAATTGATTTTTATGAAAAAGCTCATAACCTCACTGTGGACTATGTTGTTATTCTTCAGCCAACATCACCATTCCGAACAGTCGATGACCTAGATGGAACTATTCAAAAACTGATTGATACAAAAGCAGATAGTTCAGTGTCACTTGTCCAAGTTCCAAGTAGCGCTCATCCTATAAAGATGAAAAAGATAGAAGGCGACAAAGTCCTTGCATATTCTATTCCCGAAGAAGAGGGAACTCGACGACAAGATTTGCCTACTGTGTATCGTCGCAGTGGTGCTGTCTATGCGATGCGTCGTGACCTCATCATGAAAGACAATCGGCTGTATGGGGATTTTGTAACCGGTCATGTCGTCCCCAAAGAGCGCTCAGTCGATATAGACTACCCACTCGACTGGATCGAAGCGGAGCACATGTTACAAGAACTAAAAAAGAATGGATATGAATTCTAATAAATCTGTTTTAATAAAAAAAGAAATAATCGATCAAACATTGGCACAACCTTATGCTGATGTCCCAACCAAAAAGCTTATTGAGCCGTTAAAAGCCCTTGCCTTACAAAACAAAGTTCCATTAAATATTCTAGAAGATGTAAATGTGAACAATGAAGCAGAGATTCACAAGCATGAAGCTGATCTGTGGCTATGCCTCGATGGTGAAGTAACTTTTGTATACGGAGGAGAGATGGTAGATCCATGGGTAAAAAAGAATGCTGACGGTAGTACTGACGACAGGGAATGGAAAGCCAAAGAAATAAAAGGGGGAACAGAGGTTGTCTTGAAACCAGGTGATTGGCTATGGATACCAGCAGGGGAGCCACATCAGCACAAAACTACGGGCAGGGCACGCCTCGCGATCATAAAAGTCCCAAAGGTCTAATCTTGACCTAATCCTTTATATGTGATAGGGTTTTACCACGCAATGCTGCGTAAGAACATTAAAACACCATCATGAAAATCACCCTCATCGGACAGGATGTGGCACCGTCACAGGTGCTCCATCTTCTCGCCGGCGCCCTTCAGGCAGCTGGTCACACCACCTCAGAATTCCTCGCTCACGGCAAGGAAATGCCGGGCCGCGCGGAAGATCGCGCAGAAGTGATCAACCGTTTTGACGCTCTGGTTGTCGGGATGTCATCCTCGGAGGCATTGGCGAGCGAAGAAATCGCAGCCGCTACACTTGCCCGTAGTTTGAAGATCCCTGTCTTCTTCGTTGCCGACACCTTCAACGTCCACAACCGGCCCTGGTTCAAGGAACTGTTGGAGGGTCAGACCCTGTTCCACATCTCCGAGGCGCAAGCCGCGGCGGCGCGGCAGGTTCTCCCCGACACGAATGTCATCGCCACCGGCAATCCCGCGTGGGAAAACTTCTTCTACTCGAAGAAGACTCGGACACAGGTTCGGGAGGTGCTGGGTTATGATGACGAGGCGAGACTCATCCTCGTTCCCGGCGGCAAGTCGCTGGAGGTCAACACCCTTCATTTCAAGAAGGCGGCTGAGATCGCACGTGCAAGCGGCGCCACCGCCTTGATCTCCCTCCATCCCGGAGACAAGAACTCGGTGGAGGCCTATGAGGGCTCCATTGGTACGGGCATGCATATTCGGTTTATCCCCGCTTCCGTCATGAAGGGGTCCGAGATTCTGCCTGGCGTCGACTGGGTCCTCGAGTCTGCCTCTGGTATCGGTGTCGAGGCGGCCTGCCAACGCATTCCGATCTTCACCTGGTTCTCGCCTGCGGCCAAGGCCCGTCTCAAGGAGGCGACCGGCAGTGAAGAGTGGCCCCTCTGCACCGAGGGCGTCTCGTGTCTTCTTCCTGAGGATTTCTCGGGGAGCCTGGTGGAGATCGACCACAAGTCCTATTCCGATCGGGCGGTCGAGTTCTTCCAGCCGCCGGCAGAGCCCGGTGAAGCTTTGAAGAAGATGGTTGAGGCCATCACCGGACAGTAGCTACCCCCTATATCGGTAGCGCAGGCCCCGCAGTGCGCGGGGCTTTTTCTTGCCTTTTTTCTGATTTAATAGATAATAACTCTATGCAATATCGCATTCTCAATACAATCGGTGAAGGGTTTGACCCAGCAGCAAAAGAAATCCTAAATACCTTAGGAACAGTTGATTACACTATTCCAACTCAGGAAGAACTCGTAAATAAAATAAAAGACTATGACATTGCTTTTATTGGTCTTGGACTTACTTTCAATGCTCAGGTCATCGACAATGCACCAAAACTAAAAAAGATTGTTACTGCGACCACAGGTCTCGATCATATCGATGTAAAATATGCAGAACAAAAAGGGATAAAAGTTTTAAGTTTAAAAGGTGAAAATGCTTTTCTAAATACAATCACTGGCACAGCGGAGCTTGCACTAGCTCTCATGATTTCGATTGCTCGCAATATTCCTCAGTCAGTTGAATCGGTTTTGAAAGGGGAGTGGGATCGAGAGAGCTTCAAAGGACACTCACTACATGGTCAGACATTGGGAGTTGTAGGATTGGGCCGCTTGGGTACATGGATGGCGCGCTACGGTCAGGCCATGGGGATGAAAGTACTTTTTACTGATCCAAATGTGGAGTCTGATACATATAAAAAAGTGAGCCTCGCAGAATTGCTCGCACAGAGTGATGTCATCTCTATCCATGTCCATCTCACTCCAGAAACAGAATATATGTTCAATGCAGCTACATTTCCAAAGATGAAGCCAAGCGCCTATCTCGTAAATACTTCACGAGGAAAGCTCGTAAACGAAACAGATTTGATCGATGCACTCGAAAAGAAAATAATTGCTGGGTATGCTACTGACGTACTCGATGGAGAAACCAGTTTTGCGGGTACAAAGATCGGTACTCATCCACTCGCTGAATATGCTAAGAAAAATCGAAATCTCCTTATCGTACCTCATATTGGAGGGATGACGTATGAATCACGTCGTGATACCGACGTGTTTATGGCTCAAAAACTAAAGAAGAATATAGTATAATACTTTCTATGAATAAAATACTTAAATGGGTAACAATCGCAGGGTTGTTTTTGGTGCCTTTTACTCCGCTTATCATATCTTCGTCTTTGCTATTCCCGTTTATCACAGGAAAAGCTTTTTTCTTTAGAATTATAGTCGATATTATTTTTGCTACCTATCTTATCCTTGCTGTCAGGGATCCAGAATATCGGCCAAAAAAGTCCTGGATATCGCTCGCTGTAGCAGTGTTTCTTGTTATTACATTTGTAGCAGATGTGTTTGGTGTAAATCCGCACAAAAGCTTCTGGTCAAACTTTGAACGTATGGAAGGGTTCTTTATGATCCTCCATCTTTGGATGTATTTCTTTGTGGCATCTTCAATAATGATAAAGAAATACTGGCATGCATGGATGAATACTTCTATCGGAGTATCAGTCATCATCGCTATATATGGACTCTTCCAGTTGGGTGGTGCTATCGATATTCGACAGGGCTCTGACAGATTGGATGGAACATTGGGAAATGCTGCATACCTAGCGGTGTATATGCTTTTAAACATTGGCCTTGCGCTCTACGTTTGGCTTGAACGACGTAAACAAACTTGGGCGCATTTGGTCTATGGTCTTATCATATTGCTGCAGCTATTTATCATATACAAAACAGCTACACGAGGTACTATCATGGGTATCGGTGTTGGATTGATCGTTGCGACGATTTTGTATATATGGAAAGCAAAGGAGGACAAGCTCGGTAGAAAGATAGCTGCAGCTGTTCTCGGAGTTGTCGTTCTTGCTGGAGCCGTACTCTATTCTGCACAAGATACTAATTTTGTTAAAAATAGTAATACGCTGAACCGTGTTGCTCAGACTCTCTCAGTTAAAAAACTACTCGACAACCCTCGAGCAAAATATATTTGGCCTATTGCCGTACAAGGCATAAAAGAAAAGCCAGTTCTCGGATACGGTCAGGATGGCTTCAATTATGTATTTAATAAGTTCTACAATCCGAAGATGTGGACTGAGGAATCATGGTTTGATCGAGCCCACAATGTATTTCTCGACTGGTTTATCGCTGCGGGACTCCTCGGTTTCTTGGCATATATATCACTTTACATACTTGCATTGCGAGCAATATGGAAAGGAGATTTTACTCAAAAAGAAAAAGCAGTTTTGATTGGACTACTTGCTGCGTATGCGGTACACAACATGACTGTGTTCGACAATATTTCGAGCTATATTCTTTTCTTCGGTCTTCTTGCATTCCTACATACACAAACAGCAAAAGAACATATAAAAAAATATTCGATAAATGTTGATATTCGCGATCTCATCATTACTCCGATAATAGTTATTGCTTCAGTAGCCCTATTGTACTTTACTAGTATCGTTCCGATCCGTGTTGGAACTGCGATCATCGATGGATTCCGTCAGTACCCAGAAGGATACAAAAAGAATATCGAAATGTATTTGAAAGCGATGTCATACAATGTGACTGGCTCTCAAGAAGCTCGTGAACAAGTTATTCAAAATGCAGAGAACGCTATAAAAAAGACTGAAGTAAAAGAGATAAGGCAAGACTTTTTCATCCTCGCACAGCAAGCAATCACACAACAAATACAGTATGCACCACTTGATGCACGAGGGTATCTATTTGGAGGAGCGTTTTACAATCACATGGGAGCATTTGATGCAGCGCTACCGTTGCTCCAAAAAGCTCATGAGCTTACACCAAACAAGCAGTTGCCACTGCTCGAGCTATCGATCAATAACCTAAACAAAAAAGATTATGCTGGAGCAATCGATAATGCAAAGAAAGCTGTCGACCTAGATCCGCAATATCAAGAACCACAACGACTCTATGAATTTGTAACTGATTACGTAAAGAAAAACCCTATACAAAACAAATAGCGGGTGTATAATACGAGGGTGTGAGCACAACAATCTGTTGAGCCCAAGTAATAATGTCTATGCAAGCGTCCCGTCTCGGCGGGACTTTGCATTTTTGGGCATAGTACTGATGTGGTATACTATTTTTGTTGTACTTATTGATGGCTGTCGGCTGTACTCACATTTTAATTAGACATTATTTGGAGCTCACACCCGACGGCCATCAATGAGTATAAAAATTCAAGAAAACGTTTCGCTCATTCCATATACGACATTCAAGACCGGCGGAACTGCACGGTTTTTTTGCGAGGTCAGTACAGTGGATGAGTTGAAAGAAGCACTGAAAGCGCATAAAAAGTTTTTTATCCTTGGTGGTGGCTCAAATATCTTGATGGGTGACTATGATGGTTTGGTTATAAAGATGAATATCAGCAATGCGGGCGATAATTGGGATGATTTTGTTGCAAAATGCGTCGCCGAAGGTAAGTACGGACTAGAGAATCTTTCGTACATTCCAGGAACGATCGGTGCTGCACCTGTTCAAAATATCGGCGCATACGG
>CAYZSZ010000004.1:0-54660 GCA_964481175.1 uncultured Candidatus Saccharibacteria bacterium | reverse complement strand
GTCTATGTATTACCTATAATTAGATATACATATGGATCAAAACGATAGACAGTTTATAGTAGAAACAGTAAATAAAGCTTTGAAAGAAGAAGTTCCAAAGATTGTTCAGACTGAAATAAAGACAGCTTTAGATGCTTCAAATAAAGAAATGAAGCAGTTTATTATCGAGCATGTCTCAAATGAGATAAATGATTTAGCAATGGTTACAGCTAATCAACTAAAACGTATGGAGCAAAAGATGGATGATGGATTTGATAGAGTAGACAAGCGAATTGATGATTTGGAGATCAAGGTAGATACAGGTTTCAACGTATTAGGTAAAAAAGTTGAATATATTGGTGAAAATTACACAAAAGATGAGATTCATAACGAGCTCGATAAGCGCGTTAAAAAGCTAGAGCTATCTCGAGTGTGATAAAATACTTGCATGTACCTAAAGTCGCTCGAAATATCTGGATTTAAGTCTTTTGCAAAAAAGGCGACTTTGTATTTTACCTCTCCGATCTCTGCCATCGTCGGTCCAAACGGTTCTGGAAAATCAAACAGCGCTGAAGCGTTTCGTTTTGTGCTGGGAGAGCAGTCGATAAAGTCGATGCGAGGAAAGCGTGGAGAAGATCTCATTTTTAATGGAGGAAATATAAACCGAGCGTCAGTAAAAGTAGTTTTTGATAATACAAAAAGAGTCTTGGGTTTGGATTTCGATGAAGTCAGTCTCGAGCGTGTTGTGCACAGAGACGGGGTCAATGAGTACTATATCAACGGTAGTAGTGTGAGACTCAAAGACATTGTAGAACTCCTCGCCAAGGCGCATATAGGAGCTTCTGGACACCACATAATATCTCAAGGAGAAGCAGATCGCATCCTCACCGCTCGACCAGATGAGCGACGCGAAATGATCGAAGATGCCCTCGGTCTCAAAATCTATCAGTACAAGAAAAATGAAAGCGTCAAAAAGCTCGAGAAGACTCAGGAAAATATGCGGGAGGTTGAGCTCCTTCGACGTGAGATTGCACCGCATTTAAAATTCCTCCAAAAACAAGTTGAAAAAGTAGAAAAGGTTCGCGAGCTTCGAAATGAGCTCCGTGCTACCTATCGCGAGTACCTCCGCCGCGAAGAGTTTTATATCCAAAGCGAAAACGAGCGCATAATCGCTGCAAAGCAGGCACCACTCAAAGAATTTCACAATTTGGAGCGAGAGCTTGCGATCGCAAAAGAACGCATCGAAAAATCAAAGCACAAAGATGCAAAAAGCGAAGAGATTATCCATATCGAAAGAAAGATCGAAGATATTCGCAATAAAAAAGATTTACTTTCTCGAGAATCAGGAAAAATAGAAGGAGAGATCAGTACCCTCGACCGCATGCTTGAGCGTGAAAAAGAAAAGATCACTCGCGAGGATACCAAGATGGTATATCTCAAAGATGTAGAAGAAGTGGTAAACAAAATAGAAGATTTTCACCCAGTCCGTGTCGTCCGACAGTTTTTCATCGACTTTTTAAATAAGCACAAAACACATATCGACAATACTGTCGTTGTCGAATATGAAGAAAATATAAAAAAGCTTCGCCTCGAACAAGAAAAAATAAAGATCGCTATCGGTGACTGTATCAAAAAAGAATTTGATTTTACCCAGGAGTATAATCGTCTCAAAGAAGAAATAGAAAAAGAAAAAGATTCAAATCGTGATGCAGAAAAAGATATGTTTAGGATTATCGCTCGAGTAAATGAGCTCCGAGGGGTTTTGAGTGCGCTCCAGTCTGATGAAATGCGTCTAAAATCTTTGAAAGATAACTTTGATCGCGAGCTAAAAGAGGCATATGTCTTGGGTGGTCGTGAAGCTGCTGACTATAAAAATGTAGCAATCACCACTGAACCTCGTGAAGCACAAGAAGAACGACGACACGCACTTGAGAAAATAAAGATCCGTATCGAAGACAGCGGTGTTGGAAATAGTGATGAAATTTCAAAAGAGTTTAAAGAAGTAGGAGAGCGCGATACTTTTTTGGCAAAAGAATTGGCTGATTTGGTCCAGGCAAAAGCGTCATTGGAAACTATGATTGCTGATTTGGATGCGCGTCTCGATCTGGAATTTAAAGAGGGGATTTTGAAAATAAATATAGAGTTCCAGAAATTCTTTATGCTTATGTTTGGTGGAGGAAAAGCAGCGCTCACTACTACTGATGGAATCGATATCAATGTAGAGCTTCCGCGAAAGAAAACAAAGGGCCTGATGATGCTTTCAGGAGGAGAAAGAGCACTGACTTCGATTGCGTTGTTGTTTGCAATTTCTCAAGTAAATCCACCACCATTTATTATCCTCGATGAAACCGATGCAGCGCTCGACGAAGCAAACTCTAAAAAGTATGGAGATATGATCGAAAGCTTGGCAAAGTATTCACAACTTATTTTAATTACACATAACCGAGAGACCATGTCTCGTGCAGGAGTGCTCTATGGAGTGACGATGGGAGGGGATGGGGCGTCAAAACTACTTTCAATACAGTTTGAGGAGGCGGTAAAGGTGGCGAAATAAGATGGTATTGACACAACGGAATATAATATGGTATGAAGTATTGAGTCAAAGAACTTTAAATACCTGCAAGTAAACTTTTGTCATAGCAGAAAGTGGCTTATATGTAGGCCGTTCTCCGCTGTGGCAAAAGAAAGATTGTCGCTTTGCAAAGTCTGCAAGGAAGCAGTTTTACTGGCTACATATGAAAGGATAACTAATCATGAATCAAATGCTTAGTGGCGCAATCGCTTGGAAAACTATCTCCATCGGTGGAGGCACTCCCGAAGCACTGGCCACCAAAGTGGCTGGCATCTGTGAGGTAAGTGTCCCCGAGACAAGGTTCCTCATGACCAAAATGACGGTTGTGCCTAATCCGGGTACTGTCGATCTGGTCGTTCTCACCCCCTCGCGACCTTCTTGGTTTCACCTCCAATCCGCGTTTAGACGCCTTCATGACGAAGGAGTTCTGCACAAAGTGGAGTGCCGAGCATCTCAGCGGCTATGTAATCGAGATCTGCGAAGCTGAAGACGGACCTCGACTCCGAGAGCAGTACCTGGATCAGCCTGATGGCGAAATTTTGTGGATGGCTATGGAGCGTATCACCGGCTCCGACGGCCACCCGTACGTGTTCGTGGTCGAGCGCGGCAACGATGGTGTTAGGTGGCTCGGCGCGACTTTGACATATCGGGACGACCGCTGGCCCCTCGACTCTCGTCTCGTCTTTCGGTTTCGCAAGTTACCTTTGCCTTCGGTCCCCTAGACCCTGATAGCGCTTGGATCCCCCTTGACTCCTGGATCCGAATTCAACAATCCTCTACATGCGCATGTGTGTACGAGGATTGTATTTTTTTATGCAACTATCACGTAATCCAATGTCTTTCGATCCAAATCTGCAGCTGTTACTTTAAACTTTACTTTGTCTCCGAGTGTATATTTCTTTTTTGTTCGCTGGCCGGTGAGGGAATAGGTTTTTGCATTGATGGTGTAGAAGTCATCTTTCATGTCACGGAGTTTTACCATTCCTTCACATTTTGTATTTACTTCTTCAACATAAATTCCCCATTCTGAAACTCCAGAAATTGTTCCTTCAAATGTCTGCCCGATTCGTTCTGACATGTATTCTACTTGTTTCAGTTTCTTTGATGCTCGTTCTGCTTCGGCTGCTGAGACCTCACGTTCTGATGATTGTTCGGCGATCTTTTGGTATCGAGCAATATCTTTGTGATCGAATTTGTTTCCTACCAAATGGTTCTGGAGTACGCGGTGTACGAGGAGGTCTGGGTATCGTCGGATCGGTGATGTGAAGTGAGTGTAGAAAGTAAATGCGAGACCAAAGTGCCCAATGTTTTTGGTTGAGTAGATTGCTTTCTGCATTGAACGGATTGCAGCTGTTTTGACCAAAGCTTCGTGCGGAGTGCCGGTCACTTGTTTCATCAAGCTATTCATCGCAGAGGCAGTCACAACTCCATTGTTTGTCTTTAGATCGTATCCCAATGCTTTTACAAACTGCGCGAGATCAGCGATGCGGTCTTTGTCTGGGGTATCGTGGATACGGTATATAGAGCCAGAGAAAGCAACTTTCTTTTTCTCGACTGAGTCAGCGATAAACTTTGCAACTTCTCGGTTTGCGAGGAGCATGTATTCTTCGACGAGCTTGTGTGTGTCGAGGCGTTCTTTTTTGTATACACCTGTAGGCTTTCCATTTGCATCAAGGATGAATTTGATTTCATCTTGTTCAAATTCGATTGCTCCACGAGAAAACTTTTCTGCCTGCATTTTCTTTGCGATTTTGTTGAGCGTCTGGAGCTCTTCGTGATACAAACCATTTTTATCGATGCTTTCTTGTGCATCTTCGTAGGTAAAACGGTGGGTAGAATTGATCACAGTTCGTCCAAACCATCGTTCATATACTTTTCCATTGTCATCCATAACGAATACTGATGAAAAAGTAAGCTTGTCTTCGTTTGGGTTAAGGCTACAAACATCGTTTGAGAGTACTTCAGGGAGCATCGGGATCGTTCGATCGACGAGGTATATAGAGCAGCCGCGGTGGAGGGCTTCGGTATCGAGTGCAGAGCCTTCGGTTACGAAGTGTGACACATCAGCGATGTGGACACCGATCTCGTACTTTCCATCTGGAAGTTTTTTGAAAGAAATAGCGTCGTCAAAGTCTTTTGCATCAAATGGGTCGATAGTAATGGTGAAAGTCTCACGCATATCTCGGCGAAGCGGAATTTCTTTTTTATATATTTCGTCTTTGTGTTTTTCGATTTTCTTTGCTTCTTCCTCGACAGCCGCAGGGAAGCGAGTGTCGAATCCTTTTTCAAGGACGATAGACTCCATCTCGGCGTCATTGTTTCCTTTTTTTCCAAGGACACGAGTGACTTCAGCGATAGGGAGCTCTTTTGGATTGGTCCATTCTTTGAGTTCGATTTGGACTTTGTCATTTTTCTTTGCGTCACCGACGAACTTGGTTGGGATAGAGAACTTGGTATAGCACTTTTTGTCATCAGGAAGCACAACGATCAAAGCACCCTCGAGGTCGATGGTACCTACAAAGCTCTTTTTGACTCTGTTTACTACATGTACGACTCGAGCGCCTTCTTTGGTGATTTCGAGGTCTACAGTGTCGCCGTTTAGAGCGGTATTGAGGAATCCTTCTTCGATACGGATGTCATTTTCTGGGTCCTTTGGATCTGGCACGAAACCAAGCCCTTTTCCAGTTGTTTTTATGATACCTGTTAGTTTACGCATGAAATAACTATACACCAATTTGCCTTTTTTACTAGCAAATGCTAGGATATCACCCATGTTAGCAATACGACTTCAACGAGTAGGACGAAAGCACGAACCAAAGTTTCGTGTGGTTTTGACTGATTCAAAAAACGGCCCAAAGAGCGGAAAATTCCTCGAAGTGCTCGGCTCATACGATGCACGAATCAAGAACGATATAAAGCAGCTCAAAATCGACCGAATCAAGGCATTGATGGAAAATGGCGCAAAACTCTCTGACACTCTCCACAACTTCCTCGTAAACGAAAAGGTAATTGCAGGTAAAAAAGTAAACAAACTCCCAAAGAAAACAGCTACAAAGAAAGAAGTAGCAGCTGAAGAAGCACCTGCAGCACCTGCTGAGGCACCTGTGAATAACCCTCCTGTCACTGCGTAACTATACGCGGTACAATTATACCTGACAGTAACTTTATACTGTATTATCGACTAATATACATTTATGGCAGAAAAAGATATTCAATTTCTAGACTTTGTAATTAAGGCACTTGTAGAAAAACCAGAAAGCGTAAAGATCAACCGAACTGTAGATGAAATGGGTGTACTCCTTACACTCGAAGTTGGAGCAGAAGACATGGGCAAGGTCATCGGACGACAGGGAAACACTGCAAAAGCTATCCGTACACTTCTCCGTGTAGTCGGTATGAAGAACAACTCTCGTGTAAACCTCAAGATCAACGAACCAGAAGGAGGACTCAAGCAGGACAAGATCGCTACAAAGACACTCGACGAGGCGATGGCAGATCTCGACATATAAGGTATTTTATGGTAAAAAGGGTATATGCGTTTTCACGTTATAACCCTTTTCCCAAATGCCTTCGACTCATATCTCAATGAGTCTATCTTGAAGCGTGCAATCGAAGACAAGAAAATAAAAGTAAAATTCTATAATCCACGAGACTTTGGAGTCGGTCGTGTCGATGACAAACCATACGGAGGAGGTCCAGGTATGGTCATCCAAGCACTACCAGTTATAAAGGCAATTGCAAAAGCGAAAGGTAAAAATAAAAAAGTAAAAATCATTTGGTTTACTCCAAAGGGAAAGCAGTTTGATACGGTGTATGCAAAAGAGACTGCTAAGAAATATACCGATGTTATCTTTGTCTGCGGACGATACGAAGGAATCGACGCACGAGTTAAAAAAGTATTTAAAGTAGACGAAGTCTCTGTTGGGCCTTTTGTTCTGACTGGTGGAGAGATCCCGGCTATGCTTTTGATCGACAGTATTTCTCGACAGGTCAAAGGTGTCTTGGGTGATTTTGCATCACTTGAAGAAACACGTATTGCTGCAAAAGATGCATTTACTCGACCAGAGACCATCGAATACAAGAAAAAGAAATACCGAGTACCCCCAGTGCTTTTATCTGGACATCAGGCTAAAATAGATGAGTGGCGAAAACAAAATGCTGAAAATAGCTAGTTTCATTGCAGGTTTTCTTTTAGCTTTCTCATCCAAAGAAGTTATTTACGTTGCACCCGAACTCCCAAAGTCAGATCCCGTCACTATTGTAATGGTTGGGGACATGATGTTTGATCGACATGTTCGAAAACTGATGGATGCAAATGGTGTCGACTATCCTTTTGAAAAAATACATTTTGATGCGGATATTGTAGTCGGCAATCTCGAAGGCACAATCACAGAAAATGAAAGTGTAGCAACAAACAAAAATCTCCGTTTTACTTTTGATCCAAAGGTAGCAGATCTGTTGAAACGAAATAATTTTACCGCAGTGAGTCTTGCAAACAATCACTCGCGCGATTTTGGATACAAAGGATACACGACAACGATCGATTTTTTAACTAAAGTAGGGATAGGATATTTTGGTGATTGGGAGAACTATGACAACCTTTCATATATAAAAGAAATAAAAGGGAAGAAAGTCGAGTTCATCGGCTTCCATGAATTTTCATATAGAAATTTTGAACGAGTTCTAGCTACGGTCGCTTCTTCTACGGCTGACTTTACGGTTGTATTTCCGCACTGGGGAGTGGAGTACGAAAAAGAGCCGAGCACACTCCAAAAGAACTGGGCACATAAATTCATCGATGCAGGAGCCGATGCTGTCATCGGTGCACATCCGCATATAACACAGACTATAGAATGGTATAAAGAAAAACCGATCGTCTACTCGATGGGTAACTTTATCTTTGATCAGTATGCAAACGATGATCTAAAAACAGGAACCATGGTTAAAATCACTTTAGATGAAAAACCTGTCTACGAATTTATCGATATATATGCAGAGAGATCACAGCCGGCAATCAAGTAATTGACGCATCATCGTATCCAATGTAGTGTATTTTCAGACTTCTTGAGCTGTGTGGCTTCAAGAGCGGTTGAAACTCAAAACCAGGAGGAATATGAATCAAAAGAAATTGTCAGAAATGACATTGCTGGAATTGCTGACTTTCGCTCTTGTGAGCACTGATCCGGTTGGAGAGAGGTGTCCCCTTACAAATAAGCCTAGGGTCGGCTATGAAGTAGTCGGCACCATCAATTCTCCTCTCGCGAGACGACTTTACCTTGTACTCGAGCTTTTTTTTTCGACAAAACCACGGCATTGATCTGGAAAAAGATGGATTGGTCAGGCGTATTCAGCAACGAGAAAGTTTGCTGCTGTCGCTGTTTTGGCAGGCGGCGATCGAGGAAAACCCGCTGTTTGTCTATCATCCCAATCGCGAACTGTGCAGACGTTGGACTGTTGCTAGTCCTGATTTGGCGATGTTTAGGCAAGAGCCCGAGTTGGGCGCCTTGTCTGATTTGACTAAGTGTCTCACCGAGATTGTTTCCGGTACGTATATACCTTCGGTCGAAATGGTGTTTATGCCAATTATCGACACTGATCTGGTTGTCGGCTCCATCAAAGAAGGTTGGGTCAAATCCTTGTTTAATCTGGTACTGATCATGCGTGCGCAGATACCGCCTTTAGGTGTAGATGAGGTCCAAAGTCCTGCGAAGATTCTGCGGATGCAGTACATTGAACGGACAAATGACTTCATCGACGGGCTCGCCCTTATGGCGATCGCGGATATTGTTCCCGCTATTTCAGCTTTTCACACGTTCTTCGTCCGCGGGGACTGGAGGGTGGTGGTAAATGAGGCCGATCAAGTAGCTCTTCCTGTTTCTGCAATCGTCAGGTCGGCACAGGGAAAAACTTGAGATCGCTCTTCGTGCAAACACGAGTGGCGCTTCGGCGGCCACTCGTTTTTTTATTTTATATTTGGCCGTTAGTTTAAATAACTCTTTCCGTTGTCTTTTGCTAAAAGCACCCATCGAAATGAAATTTTGATAAAGTTTTTCTGCTTTTTGCTATTGCATGCGACTTTCGATTGTTTAGAATTAAGGAGTGAAAGAAATCAATCTAATTATTGAAAACAAAATATTCGTTATTCGAGGACAAAGGGTGATGCTCGATGCTGATTTGGCGATGTTGTATGGCGTTGAGACCAAAGTCCTAAATCAGGCGGTTAAAAGAAACATAGACAGATTCCCAAAAGACTTTGTATTTCAGCTAACAAAAGAAGAGGCTCTAAGTCTAAGGTCACAATTTGTGACCTTACAAACAGATAGTAATTGGTACAGATATCTACCCTATGTCTTCACTGAACACGGTGTCGCTATGCTCTCAGCTATACTAAAAAGCAAACAAGCAGTCGAAATGAGTATATTTATAGTCCGAGCTTTTATAAAGATGAGAGAGCTACTTTCTACACAAAAAGATGTGGCGTATAAAATAGACAAGATCGTGGATGTCTTAGAAAGTCATGATGAGCAGATAAATGATATTCAGAAAACCTTGGATCATTTGATGGATGAACCAGTAGAGTCAAAAGAAAAGATAGGGTTTAATGCCACCATATAGCATGCAGAGTCTAAAAGAAAGATATGGTTCATCGTGCTATAATTTTGGTATGAAAAAATTTCTTTATATTGTACTCATTTCAGCTTTATTTTTTGTGTATCTCACCATAATATCAAGTGAAGATTTAAATCCAGTAGGAACAGCTTTGCAAATATGGATTCCTCTCATCGCTGTTCTGGTTGTCCCACTTTCATTCACAACAAGATATGTTTTAGTGAGGATTGGAGTATTTACCCCTTTGGCAATCATTCTTTCCTACGTAGGAGTTAAGTGGACCAATTATAGCGATGCAGGTGGTCTTATCTTTCCATATTTATGTTTTTTTATATTGATCGCAATTATAGTAAGTCATTACATCCTCAAAAGATTAAGTTAAACAAACAACTCTAAAACCCTGCTCTTTTTAGGTTTGTCGATAGCTGTAACTATAGTGATCGGGGTTGGAGTACTTGCAAAAATCCAATAGTTGTGCTACTCTCTGCATAACTTCGAGATTGAGTCACGGTCGCTAAAAGAGAAGGATTACACGGCTTAAAATTAATCCTAGGTTTTTTGCTTTTTATAATATGAAAATAGAAAAAAAGTATTTCGGGCGCTATAAGGAGGCGCTGACAACGATGCCGGACTTGGTAGAACCACAGCTCCACTCGTTCAATCAGCTGATTGAGAACGGTTTGAAAGAAGTATTTGAAGAATTTTCACCAATACGTGACTACGCAGAGAAAAAGTTTGAGCTATCGTTTACACATTTTGAATTATCAAAGCCAAAGTACGACGAGCACTATGCGAAAGCAAACAAGCTCTCATACGAAGGTCAGCTCAAAGCAAAAGTAAAACTAAAGAATAAGCTTCATGGAAGCGAGAAAGAGCAGGAAATGTTCCTTGCTGATTTTCCATTGATGACTAATCACGGTACCTTTATCATAAACGGTATCGAACGAGTTATCGTTCCTCAGCTTGCTCGATCATTCGGTATCTTCTTTACTTCAGAAGAAACCAAAGGAAAGAACTTCTTTGGTGCAAAGATCATCCCAGCACGAGGTGCATGGATCGAAATTGAAACCGATACAGACGGTGCTATTTACGCTCGTATCGACCGAAAGCGAAAGTTCCCAGTGACATCACTCCTCCGAGTGCTTGGTGCTGAGACAGACGAAGCAATCCTCGACCTATTTAAAGGAAACGAATTGGCACGACATGCTATCGAGCTTACTCTTGCAAAAGATCATGCAAAGACAGTTAGCGATGCATATATAGAGATCCACAAGCGACTTCGAGACGGAGATCTAGCTACAGCTGAAAACGCACGAGAGTTCGTTGGCGGTATTTTCAAGGCAGAACGATATGACCTTTCAAAGGTAGGTCGTTTCCGTTTCAACAAGCGATTTGAGAAAAAGATGGATGAAAAAGAACTCGAGCGAAAAACTATCGACTCAAGTGACCTTTCAACTACTATCGCTCACATCGTACACCTCAACAATACACTCGATGCAACAGAGGACGATATCGATCACCTCGGTTCACGACGTGTTCGATTTGTTGGAGAACTCCTCCAGCAAAAGATCCGTGTTGGTATGACACAGATGAAGCGAAATATTCAGGACAAAATGTCTACAGTAGAACCTGATGTTATGCTTCCAGTAAACTTTGTATTCCCACGACCACTTCAGGCTCGAATCAAGGAATTCTTTACTACAAACCAGCTATCACAGTTCATGCTTCAGGAAAACGCTCTTGCTGAGGTAGAGCATCTACGAACTCTATCAGCATTGGGACCTGGAGGTCTTACTCGAGAGCGAGCGAGCTTCGAAGTTCGAGACGTACACCCAAGCCACTACGGACGACTCTGTCCTATCCATACACCAGAAGGACCAAACATCGGTCTTATTCTACGTATGTCTATTTACGCTCGAATCAACGACTTCGGTATGATCGAAACTCCATATGCAAGAGTAAAAGGAGGAAAGATCACTGGAGAAATCGTATTCCTAAACGCACTTGAAGAAGAAGGTGCAAAGATCGCTCACGCTGCTATCCCATATGACAAATCAGGCAAGATCACAAGCGATGTTGTTGAAGTTCGTTTTGGCGGAAAACCTGCTCTATGTGCAAAAGACGATGTAGAATTTATCGACGTTGCGACAAACCAGGCATTCTCAATCGCTACTTCGCTCATCCCATTCTTGAACCACGACGATGCAAACCGAGCACTCATGGGATCAAACATGCAGAAACAGGCAACTCCTTGTCTTATCCCAGAAGCACCACTCGTTGCGACTGGTATCGAAAAGAAAGCAGTACTTGATACAGGACGTATCTTCGTTGCAACAGAAGATGGAGAAATCATCGGCGTTGATGCACGAAAAGTTGTTTTGAAGGGTAAAAAAGATACTCATACATACAACTTGGTTCACTATCAGCGAACAAACGGCTTTACCGCATTCCACCAGCGACCTATCGTGTCTCTTGGACAAAAAGTAAAGAAGGGTGACGTGTTGGTAGATACATCTACATCTGACGGAGGAGAATTGGCATTGGGTCAAAACATGCTCATCGCTTTCATGTCATGGTCTGGATCAAACTACGAAGACGCGATCATCATCTCTGAACGACTTGTTAAAGACAGCAAATTTACTTCTATCCATATCGAAGAATTCGTAGTAAACGTTCGAGATACAAAGCTTGGACCTGAAGTTACTACATGCGACATTCCAAACGTCGGAGAAGCAAAACTAAAGAACCTCGCAGAAGACGGTATCATCCGAGAAGGAGCAGAAGTACGACCTGGAGATATCTTGGTTGGAAAAATTTCACCAAAAGGTGAGACACAGCTCACTCCAGAAGAACGACTTCTTCGATCTATCTTCGGTGAAAAAGCTCGTGATGTAAAAGATACATCAAAGCGAATGGAGAATGGAAAACGAGGTCGTGTTATCTCTGTAAAAGTATTCTCACGAGAAAAGGGAGACAAACTCGAATCAGGAATCATCAAGAAGATTTATATTGAAATCGCTCAGCTCCGAAATGTGTCTGTGGGAGACAAGCTCGCAGGACGACACGGAAACAAGGGAGTTATTTCTCGAATCCTTCCAGAAGAAGATATGCCATACATGGCAGATGGACGTGCAGTTGATATGATCTTGACTCCATTGGGAGTTCCATCACGTATGAACCTCGGTCAGATCCTCGAGTTGCACCTCGGTCTAGCAGCAAACTCTCTAAACTACCAGGCTATCGTTCCACCGTTTGCAGGAGCAAGCGAAGACGAAATCCGAGCAGAGCTCAAGAAAGCAGGATTTGCAGAAGACGGAAAGATGGAGCTACGAGACGGACGAACAGGAGAAGCATTCAACCAGAAAGTATCAGTTGGATACATGTACATCTTGAAACTGCACCACATGGTGGAGGACAAGATCCACATGCGATCTATTGGACCTTACTCTCTCATCACACAGCAGCCACTTGGAGGAAAAGCTCAGGGTGGAGGACAGCGATTTGGAGAGATGGAAGTCTGGGCACTCTTGGGTCACGGAGCAGCGCATACATTGCGAGAAATCCTTACCATCAAGTCAGACGATATCGTTGGACGTTCACAGGCATTCGATGCGATCGTTAAGGGAGAACGACTACGCCAGCCAAACATCCCTGCATCATTCAATGTGCTTCTAAAATCACTCCGAGGTCTCGCACTAGATGTCGAACTTATTAGAGATAACGCTGATGAGCAGTCAGAATAAATAAAAATATATGAATAAACATAATCAAGTAGATTCAAATGATTTTACATCAGTGATGCTCCGACTAGCATCGCCTGATCGTATTCTTGACTGGTCATTTGGAGAAATCACAAAAGCAGAAACTATCAACTATCGAACACAGCGTTCAGAAAAGAGCGGTTTGTTTGATGAAAAAATCTTTGGTCCAGATCGAGACTATGAGTGTTACTGTGGAAAATACCGCGGTATCCGATACAAGGGAATTGTCTGTGAAAAATGTGGAGTAGAAATCACTCGATCTATCGTTCGACGAGAGCGCATGGGACACATTGAGCTTGCAAGCCCAGTATCACACATCTGGTTCCTCAAAAATATGCCATCACGTATCGGTTTGGTGATGGGTATGTCAGCCGCAGAGCTTGAGAAAGTAGTATACTTTGCTGGATATATCATTACAAAGGTACACACAGAAGAAAAAGAAAAATTCCTACGAGAACTCGACGGAGAATTTAAAAATAAAGTAAAAAACGCTCAGGACGACAAGACAAAAGAGATGTTGAAAGAGCTTCTAAACACTGCTCGCAACGATATCGATAGCCTAGCAGAAGGACTTGTACTCGACGAAGTCTTGTACCACAAGTTCTCACTCAAATACGGAACACTTTTCGAAGCAAATATCGGAGCAGAAGCAATATTTGAAATCCTCAAAAAGACAGATCTAAACAAACTTGCTGAAAATCTTGAAAAAGAATACGAAAAGGCAAGCTCACTTGAAAAAGACAAGATCAACAAACGACTTTCAGTTGTAAAATCAATGATCAAGTCAAAGATCCGTCCAGAGTGGATGTTCCTTACTCGTATTCCAGTTATCCCACCAGCACTTCGACCGATGGTGGCTCTTGATGGTGGACGATTTGCAACAGCAGACATCAACGATCTTTACCGACGAGTGATCAACCGAAACAACCGTCTTTTGAAACTAAAAGAAATCGACGCACCAGATGTGATCCTCCGAAACGAAAAGCGTATTCTTCAGGAAGCAGTGGATGCACTTATCGACAACTCGATCCGACACGGAAACGCTACAGCAGGTGCAGGATCACCAGCTTCAAAACGAGCGCTCAAGTCTCTCGCTGACAACCTAAAGGGTAAGCGAGGTCTCTTCCGACAGAACCTACTTGGAAAACGAGTGGACTATTCAGGACGATCAGTGATCGTGGTTGGACCAGAGCTTTCTCTCGACCAGTGTGGTCTTCCAAAGCACATGGCACTCGAATTGTTCCGACCATTTATCATCTCAGGACTTTTGAAAAAGGAACTTGCATACAACATCCGTGGTGCAGGCCGACTCATCGACGATGGTAGTCCAGAAGTATGGGCAATCCTCGAAGAAGTGATCAAAGGAAAATATGTACTTCTAAACCGTGCTCCTACACTTCACCGACTTGGTATCCAGGCATTCCGACCAGTGCTCGTAGAAGGAAATGCGATCCAGGTACACCCACTCGTATGTACAGCGTTCAACGCGGACTTCGACGGAGACCAGATGGCAGTTCACGTACCATTGGGAGTAGAAGCTCAGATGGAAGCAAAAGAGATCATGGCTTCAGACAAAAACATCCTGAAACCAGGTAACGGAGATCCTACAGTTGCAGCAAAATTGCTCGACATCATCCTTGGTTGTTATTGGATTACAAAAACAGTTGAAGGAGAAAAAGGAGAAGGAAAAGTATTCGAATCACCAGAAGCAGCTATCGTTGCTCGAAACTTCCGAGACATTTCACTCCGAGCAAAGATCAAAGTGCTTGCTCCAAACACTCCAAAATACGCAGAGCATGCAGGAAAACTATTTGAAACAACCGTTGGACGTATCTTGTTCAACGAGGTTCTTCCAGCCGACTATCCTTTCATCAACAAGGATATCGATCGAAAGAAGATGGCAGCTACAATCGACGACATGATCAATGTCTACGGTGTTGATGCTATTCCAAAGATCCTCGACAAGGTAAAGGCATTCGGATTCAAGTACACGACTTACTCAGGTACAACTTGGTCTATCAGTGATGTCCAGGTTCCAGCCGGAAAAGCAGAAGTAATCTCAAAAGCAAAGGGACTTTCAGACACTGTCATGGAACAGTTCAACGAAGGACTTTTGACTGAAGAAGAACGACTACGAAAGAACGTAGAGATCTGGCACAAGGCAAAAGGAGATGTTGAAAAACTTATCCCAAATGCATTAGACAAAAAAGGTTCAGTCTACGACATGGTGACTTCAGGAGCTCGAGGAAGCATCGGAAACATCACACAGATGGCTGGTATGAAAGGTTTGATCACAAACACAGCCGGAGAAACAATCGAACTTCCAGTTATCTCATCAATGAAGGAAGGACTTACACCGATTGAATACTTCATTACAACTCACGGAGCTCGAAAGGGTCTCACTGACACAGCGCTTAACACTGCAAAAGCAGGTTACCTTACACGAAAATTGTTCGTGGTAGCTCAGGACGTGGTAGTAAGCGAAGCAGACTGCGGTACAAAGAAATCTATCCTCATCAAGAAAGGAAATATCCAGGGTATCGAAGTACCAATCTCAAAGAACATTCGAGGTCGTGTAATCGCACAGGATATCGTCTCAAATGGCGAAACTCTATTCAAGAAAGGCCACCTTCTTTCAAAGCTCGATGCGATGAAAGTAGAAGAAGCTGGAGTTTCAGAAGTTGCAGTACGATCTCCACTCTCATGTGAAAGCAAGGGAATCTGTGCAGCATGTTACGGAGTAGATCTAGGAAAGAACAAGCTTGTAGAACTCGGTGAAGCAGTAGGAACTGTAGCTGCGCAAGCGATCGGAGAGCCAGGAACACAGCTCACCATGCGTACATTCCACTCAGGAGGAACAGCGTCACTAGGAGGAGACATCACTGCCGGTCTTCCACGAGTAGAAGAGGTATTTGAAAAACGAGCTCCAAAAAATCCAGCAGTAGTAAACATTGCTGACGGTATGGTTACCGGTGTAAAGGATCTTGGAAAAGAAAAGATCATCACTGTTCTCCCAGATGTACCAGAAACAAAGAAAACAAAGAAGGGTGCAAGCGAAATCGAATACAAATTCCATTACCGACGTACACCATTGGTCAAAGTTGGTGATCATGTAAAGCAGGGAGATATCATCACTGATGGTTCTGCTGATATTGATGATGTATTCAAGTATGCAGGTCAGGAAAAAGCAAAAGAATACGTGATTCAGGAAGTAGGAAAGATTTACGAATTGCAGGGAGAAACTGTTTCTCGAAAGCATATCGAAATCATCGTACGACAGATGTTCTCACGATACAAAGTAGATGAGCCAGGTACTTCAACTCTAACTGAAGGAGAATTGATCGATGATGCAATGCTTGCAGAACACGGAAAAGATGTAAAAGCTGATCCAGTAGTGATGGGTATTACAGAAGTATCACTCTCACGAAAATCATGGTTGTCAGCAGCTTCATTCCAGCATACAAACCGAGTGCTCATAAACAGCGCACTACGAGGTAGCGAAGATGTTCTCGGAGGTCTCATGGAAAACGTCATCATCGGACGACATATCCCAGCAGGTACCGGATACAAAGGTAGCCCAAAACAAAAAGCAATCGAAGCAGCATTCCCTAAAGAAGAGGAAAGTAACAACTACTAAAAATGACCCCCGTTGAGCAAATCAAACAAAAGCTCAACATTGTGGATGTGGTCTCGGCCTATGTAACTCTGAATCAAGCCGGCAATACGTACAAAGGGAAATGTCCATTTCACAATGAGAAAACACCTTCGTTTTTCGTCTCACCAGAGAGGGGAACGTACTATTGTTTTGGTTGTGGGGCAAAAGGAGATATCTTCTCTTTTGTGCAACAGTTCGAAGGGCTCGATTTTATGGGGTCGCTCAAATTACTTGCTGAAAAAGCGGGAGTTGAACTCACATACAATCAAGTAAAAGATAATAAAAGTGATCTGTACCAGATCATGGAAGAAGCTACTCAGTTTTTTGAAAAGAATCTTTCAAAACACCCTGAGGTCAGAGACTATCTTCACAAGCGCGGCCTCACCGATGAAACGATCAAAGAGTTTCGTATTGGTTGGATCGCAAATGAATGGCGTGCAACTCACGACCACTTGAAGAAATATCAAGAATCAGATGTAGAGAAAGTAGGTCTCATCAAAAAGACTGAAAAAGGATACTACGATCGATTCCGAGGACGGATCATGTTTCCGATATCAGATAGCAGTGGGCGAGTCATCGCTTTTACTGGACGGATATTTGTAGATGATGGTGAATCAGCAAAATATCTAAACAGTCCCGACACTGTTCTCTACGATAAAGGAACCACCATATACGCACTCGACAAAGCAAAGAATGACATTCGAAAAAAAGGATATACCATCCTCGTCGAAGGTCAGATGGATCTCATCATGTCACACCAAGCAGGTATCACAAATACCGTTGCTGTGTCAGGTACAGCGCTCACCGAGCATATGCTCACCACACTGCGCCGATACTCACCAAATGTCATCATCGCTTTTGACTCAGATACTGCAGGAAAAAATGCAGCATATCGAGCATCGCTCATGGCATTGGGCTTGGGCATGGATGTAAAGGTGGCAGATGTGCCGGGAGAAAAAGATCCCGCAGATCTCATCCTCAAAGACAAGGAAGAATGGAAAGAAGTTCTGCGCAAAGCTACACCGATAGTCGAGTTCGAACTAAACCAAATCCTCGCTACAGTTGAAAAAAGAAAACAATCAAAAGCGATCACTGATAGAGTTCTTCCAGTCATCGCTGCGATCGATAGCGAAATGCAAAAGTCGATATTCGTAAAACTGATTCAGGAAAAGACAGGTATACCCGAGACAGCCGTCTGGGAAGATGTACGAAAGATAAAGAAAAAAGATGTACCCCAAAAAGAGATCGAAAAACCACCCGTCATCGAAAAGCACGATCTCATCATTAGGAAAATCTTTGGTATCGCCTACGCCACTCAGGATGACAAGCTTTTAAAAGAAATAGAAAAGATCCTCGGTGCGAGATATGCAGGAATATCAAAAGATATGGAAATGGTAAAAGGGGAGCTCATGTTTGAGTTTGAAATGAGAAAAGGGAATATCGAGAAAGAAAAAATCGAGCTCATCAAAAACCTAGAAGAAGATGTCTTGAAAAAACGCTTTACAAAAATCATGCAAGACATCACCAAAGCGGAAAAAGCCAAAGATATCAAGCGAGCAGAGGAGCTACTAAAAGAGTGTCAGGTCATTACCAATCGTTTGCGGGAGATCAAGGATTTGTGATATTATTAAGATAACATATTTCATATGAAGTCAAAAAAACCTCTCAAGAAAAAGAAGGCAGTCAAAAAGACAAAGGTTAAAGTAAAAATCAAAAAGGCAGGTAAAAAGCCAGAACGAGCAAAGAAAACTTCTGCTAAAGATTTTGAAACAAAAGCAACAAAGCTACTTGCCAAAGGTAAGGAGCGAGGCTTCGTGACCTACGATGAGATCTTGAGAGAGTTCCCAACGATTGAAAATGATATCGTCTTCCTTGATGAGTTGTATGGCAAGCTCGCTGTCTCTGGTATCGACGTGCTCGAAGGTGGGGGACTCCTCGAGGTAGAGCCAGAAGTTCCAGCAAAAAAGGGATACAGCTATGGTGCTCGTAGTGATTCTTCATACGACTCTATTCAGATGTATTTGAAAGAGATCGGGCAGTATCCGCTCGTAAACGCAGCAATGGAAAAAGAATTGGCACGACGTATCGAAGCAGGAGACAAAGAGGCAAAATCTCTTTTGGCAAAAGCAAACCTCCGACTCGTAGTGTCTATCGCTAAAAAATATGTAGGACGCAGCCCTGACCTCACTCTTCTCGACCTCATCCAAGAAGGAAACCTCGGACTCTTTAAAGCTGTCGACAAATTCGATTGGCATAAAGGATACAAGTTTTCAACCTATGCGACATGGTGGATCCGACAGGCAATCACTCGAGCTTTGGCAGATCAGTCACGAACTATTCGTGTTCCTGTGCACATGGTAGAAACAATCGCAAAATACAAACAAGTCGTACGACGACTTTCACAAGATTTGGGACGAGAGCCTTTGGCAGAAGAAATCGCAACAGAAATGGGGCTTGATGTAGACAAGGTTTACCAGATTGAAAAAATCGATCAGGATACTGTATCACTGGAGAGCCCAGTAGGAGACGATGGAGATGATGGAAAATCAACACTCGGAGATTTCCTTTCAGATGACAAAATCCTTTCACCAGATCAGGAGGCTTCACGACGAATCCTTGGGGATCAGGTAAAAGAAATTCTCGACGACCTTTCAATAAAAGAAAGAAAGATACTCGAAATGCGACATGGGTTGATGGATGGCATCACACATACGCTTGAAGAAGTAGGAAAAGAATTTGGTGTGACACGAGAGCGAATCCGACAGATCGAAGCAAAGGCACATGAAAAGATTCGCCAGCACGACAAGATCAATCGGTTGAAGAATTACTAAATAAAAAAACCGGGCCGACGTCGAAACGTCAGCCCAGTACCTGCATCGCAGGGTTTACTCCACGTCTTTCTTCCTCAGGATCTTCTCCACCTCATCGAGCACCTCTGCAATTACAAGAGGAATGACCTTCCGGATCGTCGAGATTAAGTCTTGAACATCAACCCCGAGCATCAATGCTTTTTTCGGGTAGTCTTTGACCATTTCGGCGCGGTGGAGTTTGAACTTCCGCCTGATTTCGAACGAGTATTTTGCGCCCGGCGTCAGGCCGTTGTTCGAGTTCGGGCGACTCAGGTCGTTGGACACGGTTCCCAGGATGTAATCAAACTCCTCAGGTATTGCAGTCCGAAGTTCTCTTAGTAAGTCGAGGGGTGTCGTTTTGTGTCGTTTTGCCCCAACCCGTATACTCTTCGCAAGTTCACCGGGGTAAAGTTCGTACGAATCTTGGAGTCGTCGAAATAATGCGATACTCGCAATGCGTTCAAGGGTAGGGTCACCACTGATCTGCAGTACTATCTTCATAATGATGAAGCGCGCTTTCTACGCGACTCTCTATTAAGAGAGATTTCTAAGATCTGATGTTGCCACACAAGCGCGTTGGCAATCTCTGCATCAAATCAACCAAATATATTATATATTGATATCTTGGTCATGTCAATCTGCTATAATACACCCATGCAACCTACCTTCGAATCTCTCTACAAGAACCTTAATACGGCTCAAAAGCAGGCTGTAGACGCTATAGAAGGGCCTGTGATGGTCGTGGCGGGGCCTGGGACTGGTAAGACGTCTATTCTTACGTTACGTATTGCGAATATCCTTAAAAAGACGGATACAGCACCAGAAAACATACTGGCTTTGACCTTTACCGAATCGGGTGCCAAAGCCATGCGCAAAAAGCTCGTAAACATCGTCGGTAGTCAGGGCTACAAAGTTCGCATCTCTACATTTCACGGATTTTGTAATGGACTCATCAAAGAATTTCCCGAACAGTTCGAACGCATTATCGGCAGCACCTCGATCACTGATGTCGATCAAATCAGAATCGTAGAAAACATAATTCTCAAAAATGATTTTGAATTTATCAAACCATACGGCGAACCTTTATTTTATTTAAAGTCATTGCTCGGTCTCATAAAGACGATGAAGCGCGAAGCGATCAGTGTAAAAGATCTCGAGCAGAGTGTCGCTCAACAAAAAGTAGATTTCAAAAATATTCCTGATCTATATCATGAAAAAGGGGCGCATAAAGGAAAAATGAAAGGTGAGTATATCGATCTCGAAAAGCAGATAAACAAAAACACTGAACTCATTACCGTCTACGAAGCGTATGAAAAAGTATTGAAGAAAGACAAGCTCTACGACTACGAAGATATGATCATCGAGACCATCAAGGCATTTAAAAATGATGCTGACTTTTTGCTGCAGGTGCAGGAAACATACCAGTACATCATGGCTGACGAGCATCAGGATGCAAACAATGCACAGAATACTATATTAGAACTACTTTCTAGTTTTCACCCAGACCCAAATCTCTTTATTGTCGGAGACGAAAAGCAGGCCATATACCGTTTCCAAGGAGCAAGTCTCGAAAACTTTTTGTATTTTAAAAAACTATATCCAAGTGCAAAACTCATACACCTCGAGGAGAACTATCGCTCAACTCAAAATATCTTGGATGCTTCGCACTCTTTGATTTTAAATAACAAGACAAATCCAACAGCCTTGAGATCAAATACATCACATACAGCACCGATCACAGTGGTCGAGTGCAAACTACCATTGCACGAGGAGCGATATATAGCAGAAGATATTTTAAAAAAGAAAAACTATAGCGATATTGCAGTGTTGTATCGAGACAATAAAGACGCTTTTTCGCTCGCTCGTACATTTTCAAAATACGGTATCCCATACGTCATCGAATCTGACCAAGACATATTGAGCAATGAACATATAAAGAGACTGCTCTACATGCTTCGTCTCGCTCATGATCCATCACGCGAAGATATACTCGCAAAAGTCTTATTCTTTGAGCACGATGCGCTCGAGGTGGTTCGCGCGATAGAGTCAGCTCGAAAAGAAAAGAGATCTCTACTGGATTTTGATCTTTTACCAAGTCTCAAAGAGTGGGTAAAGCGCGGTAAAAACAAACCATTCGTAGAGTTTTTCGAATGGTTTATCAAAGACTCAGGATACGTCGCATATGCTATGAAAGAAGCAGAACGATTTGATGTACTCACTGCATTTTACGATGAGATCAAAGGTCTGGTTAGCTCAAAAAAAGAGTATTATTTAGCTGACTTTATCAATCATATCGATCTCATCGAGGCACATGGCTTGCTCATAAAAACAGCTCATAGAGAGAGATCTGGAGTGCGACTCATGACTGCACACAAATCAAAAGGATTGGAATTTGATCATGTCTATATTGTCGGAGCAAACGATGGTCACTGGGGAGGCAGAAAGCGTCGAGTCTATTTCCATGTACCACTACTCAAAGAAGATAGCGGAGAGTCACAAGACGAGCGACGTCTGTTCTACGTGGCGATCACTCGAGCTCGGAAAGATGTGACGATCACATATCACACAGATAATGACGCTATTCCATCACAGTTTATTTCTGAAATCGATGTAAAACTGATCGATGCGAGAAAAGCCCAGTTCACTGATGATGGTGTTTTTGCATTTAAAGATACTCAAGAAAAAACACAGGCCATCCTCGACCAAGCGCTCATCAAAGAAAAGTTTTTGGAACAGGGTATTGCAGTCACTGGGCTCAATAACTATTTGGAATGTGCGTGGAAATATTTCTTTGTGAACTTAGTCCGCATCCCTCAAGCTCCATCAAAACATCAGCTCTACGGTATCGCAATCCATGAGACATTGCGTGCATTTTTCAATCATTACAAAGAAGAAAAAAAGTTCGATGCACTCAAGTTTTTTGAAAAAAAGTTGAGCACGATGCCACTCTACGACGATTACAAAGATACTTTGGCAAAAGGTAAAGAAGCACTTTCAATATATCTCGCAAATAAGGTTTGGAATAAAAATATTCTGACCGAGTACTCTATCGAGCAGGATCTAGAGGGTATCACCGTCAAAGGAAATCTCGACAAAATAGAGATCATCGATGATGGGAAGGTAAATGTAGTCGACTATAAAACTGGAAAAAAGAAGACTGAGAATAAAGAAAAGTATGCACGCCAGCTCCAGTTCTACAAAATGCTCCTCGATCTAGATCAAAAGTACAACATGGTTTCAGGCGAGCTCGACTATATCGAATCAAATAAAGTAGAGAAGTACGAAGACCTCGATACAACAAAGATAATCCAAACAACAAAAGAAGTCTCCCGCAAGATCATGAGTGGAGACTTCTCGGGAGGATGCAATGAAAAGGATTGTGAATTCTGTGAACTAGCAAAACTACTGCAACAATAGGTCGATCATAAGAGCCATGATTTCGTAAGGAAAAGCTCCTTTGACGAGAATGTTTTTGCCATCGTCAGATATGGTGATGTACGCTTCGAGACCTTCGTTTGCAACTATTTTACTCAATGCGAGACGCTTGTCAGATGATAGTGCTGAGTCTAGTACGAATACATTTGTCGGAGTACCAGGTCGGCCTTGGTTTAGGGCTACACCGTCATCATAGTCACGGCTGACTTTGTCTTTGGTTTCTTTTTTATCCAAACATGATTGGAAACGTGCCATATCGAGACCGAGGTTTTTTGCTGTTTCTATGAGCTTGCTCGGATCGAGCTTGTCGTTTGATGGAGTGATCTCGTATATCTTGTCGGTATATTTCCAGAATGTTGCCTCACCATTACCAGCAAGTGCAGCACACTCGGTGGCGATCGCTTCGTTCCATGCTTTAGAGTGAAGGTTTGAAATAGGGAGGTGACGATAGACCCATGCGAGTTTTCCATCCTTGCCATACTTATCGATTAGGCGGTGCATCGTTGAGTGGAAATTTTTACAAAATGGACACTCGGTATCTGAGTACTCGATAATGATGATAGGTGCACTAGGATTGCCTAGCATGTGATCCTTTTCTTCGATGGGGAGTGGGGAAATAACGTTTCCGCTTTGAGTGGTTTTTTGAGCGGTGTTTATGGTCTTTGGGGTGCTTGTGTATATAACAGCTACAGCTATCAGTGCACCTGCTACGACGATCGCCACAGGGATCGTGAGGATGCTTGCGGGTTTTTGTTCGTATTCATTCATATGTGGTAATATTATAGCACAATGAAAAAAGCACCAAATTTTAGTCTGTATGACGAAGAAAGCAATCCGCACGCACTGTCAGATTACAAAGGACACAAAGTAGTTCTCTATTTTTATCCAAAAGACATGACAAGTGGTTGTACTCTCGAAGCTCAGGGCTTTCGTGATCTTTGGCTTGAGTTTGTTGCGCTCGATGTCCATATCTTTGGGATCAGTCCAGACAATGTAGCTTCACACAAAAAGTTTTGCCAAAAAGAGTCACTCACATTTCCACTCCTCGCTGACACCGATCACAAGGTAGCAGAGGCATACGGTGCTTGGTCTGGGAAAATCAGCCGCAATACTGTCCTCATCGATGAAAAAGGAAATATCATAAAGACTTTTGAAAAAGTAGATCCAGCCCGACATCCGCAAGAATTATTAGAATATATTAAAAATCTTTGATTTCAAATATTGTTTTAGGTGTAGTGCAGGGTCTCACAGAATTTATCCCCGTTTCCTCGAGCGGGCATCTCATCCTCGTGCGAGAGTTTTTGGTAGTGCATGGAAACGACTTGGCTTTTGATGCAGTATTGCAACTCGCAACTATCCTTGCGGTCGCAGTTTATTTTTGGAAAGATTTGTGGGCTCTTTTGTATGATTGGAAAAAACTCAAGATAGTTATCATTGCGACCATACCCGCAGTTGTACTCGGTCTTTTGCTTGAAAACTATATGGAGACTGTTTTTCGAAATGTACTCCTCGTTGCCATCATGCTCGCTGTCGGTAGCTTTATTATGCTCCTCTCAGAATATTTTGCTAAAAAAGACAAAAGACTGGGGCTCAAAAATGGTTTTATCATCGGACTATTTCAGTGTCTTGCATTGATTCCTGGTATGTCTCGGTCTGGTATGACGATATCTGGAGGTTTGTTTACTGGGCTCGATCGAGAAACTGCAACTAGATTTTCTTTTTTACTTTCATTTCCGATTATTTTAGGATCAGGATTGAAAAAATTACTTGATATCCCACATATCGATGCAGGTCTCAGCGTGGCGTTTATTGTCTCGTTTGTAGTTGGGCTTGCTGCCATCCATTTCCTGATCAAATTCTTAAAGCATCATTCACTGAGAACATTTGCATGGTATCGCATTCTCCTCGCATGTTTTATTGTGTATTGGTTTATTTAATAAATGATATAATATTTGTATGAGTAAAGGATTTTTATATACGTTAGCAGCTATATTTGGTATAGTGTTCGTTTCATTATTTGTATTTTTGCAATCAGTTTATTTAGTTCCTATATTTAGATTTTTAGGGTTCATTTTTTTACCTATAATATCAGCTGTAATATTAGTGCATATTTTCAGAAACCAACAAACAACTGTACAAAAATATAGTATCTTAAATATGCTACTAACAACTTTTAAGATGGTTGCAGTTTGCTCACTAGTATTTTCCGTAATTACGTTTTTATATCTATTGTTAGTTGGAACTTCAGATGTCGGAGTTGGAGGACTTTTACCAATCGGAATATTTGCTGTGGTCACTATTCCATCGTCAATTGCTTATTTAATACTATATTTGATCAAGGCTGCGAAAAGTAAAAACTAGAACGGCATCGAAAGAGTGAGGACATTGTCATCCATCTTTTCCCAGTCTCGGGTGTCGAGCTTTATTTCGCGTATGCTCCCGAGGTCTGGGTATTTTAGGCTTTTGTTTTTCAAAGCATACTCGTAGACTTCTTTGGTGATCTTTACATCTTCCAAACAGTACTTGATGATCTTGTCGATTTCGCCGTTCTTCCACCAGGTGATCGCTTCTAGACCATGTGCGATTTTGTTTTTACCAAGTGTCGCTTCGGCAATGCTGTCGAGTTTGATGCGGCGTCCGAGTGATTTTTTTACTTCTGCTAAGAGGTCGAGGCTTTTGATCTTTGTGAGATCTCCTGCGTAATACTTGTTGAGAAGAGGGATATCAAAATGATCTCCGTTAAAGGTGATGAGCATATCTGCTTTTTCAAATAGTGGCCAAAGCTTTGGAAAATCTTTTTGGAGATAGCTCGAATAGCTGTCTGTCTCAGAGTCATACACGCAGACTACAGATATTTCCAAATCAACCGGGTCATTTGAACCCGCCTCTGCAAAGGTGTTTTGAGTTTCGACGTCAAATATGATTTTACGCATGGATGTCTCTGATCTCGTAGGCTCCTTTGTTCATCTCTTCTTCTCCGATCACTATGAGCTTTGGGATATTTTGTTTGAGTGCAGTCTTGATCTGGTCACCGACTTTTTTGAGTGAGTAGTCGAGAGCTACCTTTTTTCCATCTTCCCGTAGCTTTTGAGCAACATCTTGGGCATAGCCAAATGCTTTTTCGTCGAGGACAGCGATGTATATATCTGCACCGTGTGGCTTTTTTGGGAGTAAGTCATATGTCTCGAGTGTGTCTCGCATCGTCACATCGCCCATACCAAAACCAAATGCTGGCACACGATCGTTGCCGAATAGGGCAAGCAGCTCATCATATCGTCCACCACCAAAAAGAGAACGGCGATTGTTTGGGTGTCGATCAAAGACTTCAAAGACTACGCCAGTGTAGTAGTCAAAACCTCGCATAAGCGAGCTGTCGAAGCGCACATTTGTCACGCCTAGCTTGTCGAGACCATCGATCACTTCTTTTACTCGCTTTGAGGGCTTTATATCTGCAAGCATTTCCAACACATTTATATCAGTGATTTCTTTTGCGAGTCTTTCAAATGTCTCGCGATCCATTTTTTCTTTTTTGTCGATCAGTTTGCAGAGTGCGTACGGGATGTCTTTCATCAGAGCGCGGTCATTTACAATGATTTCAAAATCATTGTTTTTCATTCCAAATTCGTGGAGGATGTCAGCAGCAAGAGCAATGACCTCTACTTCTGATTGGCTGCTCTCTACGCCAAACATATCTACGTTGAGTTGCCAGTGTTCGCGGAGGCGACCTCGCTGAGGTTTTTCGTAGCGGAATAGGTTGGGGATAGAGTACCAGCGGAGAGGGTAAGGGAGCTCACGTTTTCGAGCTGCTACCATACGTGCCACGGTCGGTGTCATCTCAGGACGGATAGTGACTTCACGATCACCTCGATCTATAAAGGTATATGTTTGCTCGTTTACAATTTCCTCACCGCTTTTCGCACGATAGAGCTCGGCTGGTTCGAGGATAGACGCTGAGTACTCCTGATATCCGTATCTCTCCACTACTTTTTTCCAGGTAGAGAAAATATGGTTTTGGATAGCCATATCCTCTGGATAAAAGTCCCGCACACCTTTGTAAGGTTCAGTGCCTAGTTTCTTATTTTCACTCATACATGTATAGTATCAAATATGATCACAGTTTACAAAAACCTAGGTGAAACACCACTACAGTGCCTTGAGCGATATCGTCTGGAGGCGGGTATTGAACCTGATGTACCCATGACCTATGCAGGACGCCTCGACCCGATGGCTGAGGGAGATATGATTATCCTCGTTGGCGAGGAGTGTAAGGGGAAAGACAAGTTTTTGCCTATGAAGAAAGAGTACGAAGTAGAGTTTCTTTTGGGAATCGAGACTGATACCTACGATCTACTTGGCCTTTTTCAAAATGAAAGCGAAGTTGTCGATATAGTAATAAAAAAGGGAGTTTTTACACAGCCGTACCCACCTTTTTCTTCTAAAAAGTTTTCTGGAGGTAAAGCTGAGACAAAAGAAGTGGAGATATATGACTATCGCATTCTCGATAAAAGAACTATTACAAAAGAAGAGCTATACAATCAAATCAAAACAAGAATTGCTTTGGTAAAAGGTGAGTTTCGACAAAAAGAGATTTTGGCAGCGTGGGAAGTGTATTTTGCTCAAACCAAAAAGACCGAATACAAGCTCATCAAGGCCTGGATTTTTGCAAGTAGTGGTACCTATGTCCGCTCTATTGCGCATCGAAACCATAGCTTGGCATATTCGATAAAAAGAACTAGTATAAGAGCATGAGACGTATTGTTATAAAAGAGGGTCCATTTGTATTCATACGAAATGTATTTGCTATGGAGCTTGTGGCTATGGTAGTTCTCTTTGGTCTTTCTTTTCTCCAAAACTACGAGCAGCTGTACAAAGCTTTGGGCCTCGTCAAGTTTCTCCGTTATGACCTCTTTTTGATCTTTGGCTTTTCTACATTTCAGCTCATATACATTATTTTCCTCTTTTTGCAGTGGTATTTTAAATACTATGAAATCCGGGACAAGGATCTCGTCCGTCGCACTGGTTTTCTCTTTCCACGTCAAAAGTCAGTACCACTCTCACAAGTTGCCTCTGTAGAAACCTCACATTCACCGATCAACCGTCTGATGTATCATGCGACAATTCTCCTCGAGCACAACAATGGCCGCATTACGCAGATTCAAAACGTCGCTGATTACGAAGAGTGTGTGGCGGTGATCAAACAGGCTATGGAGAACGGTGGTAAAAGAAATACGAATCACTCACTCACTGAAATAATAAAACAGGGAGAAGGAAAGTTTATTGAATTTAAACAAACCTTACGCTGGGATGCTCGTAACAAACAGACGCACAAAGATCTCGAGCGAGCAGTCGCAAAGACAATAGTCGGCTTTTTGAATAACGATGGAGGAACACTCCTCATCGGTGTAGATGACAATGGAAAGATCACCGGTCTCGAAGATGACTACAAAACTCTTCCAAAGAAAAATAGAGATGGCTTTGAAAACCATTTTACTCTCATTGTAAAAACTATGATCGGGATGAAGTTCCGCGGATACATCAACTTACGTTTTGTCGAACAATCAGGTAAAGATGTCTGTATTGTTGATGTAGAGCCAAGTCACAAGCCCGCATATCTACATGCTGGGGAAGGGAAAGAAGAGTTTTTTGTACGAGCTGGAAACTCGACACAACCACTCACAATGTCTGAAGCGGAGGAATATATAAAGACGAGATGGGGGTAAGAAAAAAGCTCCTCGCGGAGCCTTTTTCAAGTATTATCCTTTTCTATTTGCTTTTGCTCGTTCTGTCTCAGTGAGGAGTTTCTTTCGAAGTCGTACGTTTATCGGAGTTACTTCGAGATATTCATCTTCTCGCATTGTTTCCAATCCTTTTTCAATATCGAGTTTCCAGGCTGGAGTAAGCATGATGTGTTCGTCAGAACCAGATGCTCGCATGTTGGTGAGTGCTTTTCCTTTACATGGGTTTACATCCATATCTTCACCCTTTGAAGTGTCTCCAACAACCATACCAGCATATACGTCGACTCCAGGTTCGATATATAGTCGTCCACGATCCTGTAGGTTCCATAGGGCAAAAGCGAGGGCTTTTCCTGCAACCATTGATGACATTGATCCTGTCTGGTGTTTTTCAATTACTCCGGCATATGGTTTGAAGTCGATAAATCGTGAAGCGAGAATTCCTTCTCCCTTTGTATCGATCACGAATGCACCTCGGTAACCCAGGAGTCCTCGAGTAGGGATTTCAAAAAGCATACGTACCTGACCCTCTTTTGTTTTCATGTCAGTCATGATTGCTTTTCGCTTTCCAAGCTTTTCGATGATTGCTCCAGAGAATTCTTCTGGGATGTCGATGGTAAGCTCTTCAAATGGTTCTGATTTTACACCATCAATATCTTTGATAATTACTTGAGGCTGTGATACTTGTAGTTCATATCCTTCACGTCGCATATTTTCCAAAAGCACTGCGATATGGAGCTCTCCTCGCCCGTATACTTTAAAGAATTCAGGGTTAGTAAAATCAATCTTGAGACCCACGTTGATCTCGAGTTCTTTTTCGAGGCGTTCACGGATCTGTCGTCCGGTGACGAATTTTCCTTCACGTCCAGCAAATGGTGAGTTGTTTACGAGGAAACCAAGGGAGATCGTAGGCTCATCGATTTTGATCGCTGGCAACGCCTCAGTTTCTTGTTTGTCAACGATAGTTTCTCCGATAAAGATTTCAGGGAATCCAGCAACCATGACGATGTCTCCAGCTGCTGCTTCTTTTGTTTCAACTCGTTTCTTTCCTTCGTATGTAAATAGTTTGGTGATTTTACCTGATACAGTTGTGCCGTCGATTTTCTTTAGGAAAAGAGATTGGCCATCTTTTATGACACCGTCGTAAATACGGCATGCTGCAAGTCGTCCAAGGAAGTTGTCGTAGCCAAGGTTAAACACCTGAGCCTTGAGTGGGAGGTTTGCTTGCTCTGGAGTGTTTGCTGGCTTTACATGCTTCAAAATACAATCGAGAAGTGGAGTAAGATCTTTTGAATCATCGGTAATATTCATCTTTGCGATACCCTGACGACCGATAGCGTAGACAGTAGGGAAGTCGATCTGAGAGTCGTTTGCTCCGAGCTCAAGGAAGAGTTCGAGTACCATTTCGTGTGCTGCTGCTGGGTTTGCTGCTGGTTTGTCGATCTTGTTGATGATGACGATAGGGTGGAGGCCAAGCTCGAGTGACTTCTTTAGTACGAAACGAGTCTGTGGCATAGGACCTTCCTGAGCATCTACAACGAGGAGTACAGTGTCGATAGATCGTAGTACACGTTCTACTTCAGAACCGAAGTCGGCGTGTCCTGGGGTGTCTACAATGTTGATCTTTGTACCTTTGTACTGAACAGAGGTGTTTTTTGCGTAAATGGTAATACCTCGCTCTTGTTCGAGCGCGTTTGAGTCCATTGTTCCGTCATCACCGTGACCACATTGGGTCATGATTGCGTCAGTCAGGGTCGTTTTGCCGTGGTCCACGTGGGCGATAATCGCAATATTTCGTATTTCCATAAAATGTAAAAATGTCGATATATTTAATCAAATTTGAGGCAAAATGTCAATCTATATATAAAGAAAAACCGCGGGATGCATCGCATCCGCGCGGTTGTTGTTGGGGCTGCACTTTCGTGCATCAGGCAAAGGCCTGCCGCAGTCGCACTTCCTGGCTGGGTGCGAGTCTGGCGATGAGCTCGCCAGCAGGGGTTGTGTTGCAGTGAAGGGCGTTCGTGACTCGATTCCACTGAGGGTGGTTTCGGCCGATAACGGCCTCGATGAGGACGATGACCGCCTTCCTCACGTTGTGATGGCCGGTCTCGAACTCACGGAACCGGTTTGAGCGATGCCGTCTCAGCATGGTGAGTGCAGGCACGGTTTCCTGCCAGTAGATCCTGAGACGCTCCTCAAAGTCCTTAGGATTGTCGTCAGGTCGGTTTTCGGCCAATCGCCGGTCGAGGTTTTCCCTCGTTTGCCGTTCGCTTGCGGTGAAGTGAACGCAACTGAAACGAAGGTCAGCTTGGATGATCCAGCGCGCCTGGGTGGGTGTCCTGGGGGTGCCGACGATGATGATTCGCTTTTCTTGTTTCGGGTCATCTTCGCACTGTTCGCGAACCGCCCTCGCAATGGCGAGCATGCTTTCAGCATCAGGTTGCAAGGCTGCGGGGCCGCACTCCTCACGAGTCCTGGCGAAAACCATGCCAAGTTCGGTGCCGTTTTTGATCTCGCTACCGATGACAGTACTGGTGTCGAGACCGATGACGCCGACGCCCCTTAGGGCCAACGATGCGATCTTGAGTCGTGTGCTTTTTCCGCCGAGGCAGGGACCCCCGACAAAGGTCACGTGACGATGCTTGAATGCATCTTGCAGTTGGGAGACAACAAGGTGAGACATACGGGATATTTGGGGAACAAGGGTTAGATATGGAACGCCCAGGTAATCTGGGTACAGGAAAAATCATACAACTTTATAAAAAATGCGCAATAGTTGTGGATAAGTCGACAAGGATGGGTGAAATTTCATTTTTATTTTATTTTTTCTTCATACAGATTTCATTTCTAATTTTTATACTGTATGCATGCCTGACTATATCGATTACATCATCACTAATGCATACAAACATCGTGCTTCGGACATCCACATCGACCCAGAGTTTGATTTTATTGTTGTCCGTTATCGTATCGATGGGGTGATCTATGATATCGAGAAAATAGCAAAGGCATTGCACAGCGAGCTCATTGCCCGGATCAAAATCCTTGCAGGCATGCGTGTCGATGAGCGTTTCAAACCACAAGATGGACGTTGGAGCTATGGAGGTATCGATATTCGAGTCTCTGTCATACCTACGATGTACGGAGAAAATGCTGTTTTCAGAATATTAGAAAAAAAGAATACAGAGTTTTCTTTAGCCGATTTGGGTATGCAGGCGGAACAGCTTGCTACTATCGAAGATGTTTTAAAAAAAGACAAAGGAATCATCCTCGTCTCTGGACCGACAGGCTCAGGAAAAACAACTACCCTCTACACATTGCTCGCACACTTTATACAGCAAAAGAAAATAGTGGTGACGATAGAGGACCCCGTTGAGTACTCATTAAAAGGTGTGCGGCAGGTCCAAACAAAAACACATCATATTACGTTTGCTTCGGGATTGCGCGCCATCTTGCGTCAGGACCCAGACGTCATCATGATCGGGGAGATCCGTGATGCTGAGACAGCAAGTGTGGCAGTAAATGCAGCCCTTACTGGGCACGTAGTGCTCTCGACTATCCACACCGATACAGCAGAAGCGGTCAAAACTCGCCTCATCGATATGGGTATTCCAGAGTTTGTGATGCAAGACATATCACTAGTCGCTATTGCACAGCGTTTGATCCGTCTCGTGTGCAAGCAGTGTGCGGGAGACGGATGTGGTGAGTGTGATGAGCGAGGGTACAAAGGTCGAAAAGCGATATATGAGATAAAACACAAATATAATTATCGAAAAATGTATGACTATGCAAAAGATCTGGTTAGCCAGGGCGAAACAACATATGCAGAAATCGAACGTGTCTTGGGAAAAGGAAATGATATATGAGCAGTTCGCATATCTTTTATCAGTCCAGATTGCAGTCACAGATGCTCTAATCATCCTCAAGCAACACGAAATACTCGAGCAATTTAGAAAGGGGAAGACACTATCATCAATCCTTAAAGAGAAAAATATCGCGACATTTATCGTCTCGCGCATTATCCAAGGAGAAAAAACAGGCACCTTGCATGAAGCCTGCAGTGATATCGCACTTGTCCTACACAAAGAAAAAGAAATTAAAAACAAAATACTTTTAACCTTGCTGTATCCGTGTATTTTGTTTTTGGTGACTACAGGGATAGTGGTATTTCTTGTTGCATATATTTTTCCCAAGATGATGCCCCTCTTTATCGGTATGAAATCAGCCTTGCCGTTTACTACGAGGACAGTGTTGTTTGTAAGTGAAAGCATCACGAACATGTGGTGGGTGTACGCTGTATCCTGCGGTATTGTTGCAGCTTTTGTATTTTGGAAGAGAGAGTTCCTTTTATTCAAACTACCTGTACTTAGAACATGGTATATGACTCAAAAGATCTCTCAGTATTTTTCTCGGATTGGCTCATATATAGAGTCGGGTATAGGACTCGATGAGGCTAGTACCGAGTGTGCCAATATGGAAGAATCAAAATACATAAAAGAGATATTGGTACATATCGCTACATCAGTTCGACAGGGAATATCATTCTCATACATCATTGAGCAACAGAGCATGTTCCCAAAAGAAATACACTTGATGCTGTTGGTCGGAGAAAATTCTGGAAGACTAGGTGGTATGTGTAAAAAGATAAGTGAAATGTATGAACAGAAGTTTTCTAGCTACACCAAGAGCTTCACCTCGGCAGTAGAGCCGGTGTCGATGCTGTGTATGGGTTTTGTAGTAGGTTTTATCGCACTGTCGATGATTACTCCGCTTTACTCGATCACTCAAAATGTACACTAGGGGTTTTTCCATTATCGAAGCATTGCTAGCGCTCCTCATCGTTACCACCATGACGGTGACAGCTTTTGAGTTTGATGCATACACAAACCAAGCTTTATCGAAAAAGATTATTACATCTACTGTGAGTGAGCCAGTTTTTTCTGATCGATATAGAGGATACGATACATGCTTTCTCGATAGCAACTACACCGTTTCATCGATCGACTATGTCACACTACCTTTTGTGACTTCGGTAGTGGGGAGGAGTGGGTATGTCTTTGTCTCAGCGGATTCAAATATACAGTCAGATCCAGATCTATATATTTTTAAAAATGGAGCAGTTGAGGCCGCACTCTCTACTGGTCCGGGGCTCCGCGATATTGCTATCACAAAAGGTCTTGTGTACGCTGCAAATACGAGCTCACTCTCGCAGGTACAAAAAATCGATATTACAAATATACTTTCTCCAAAAGTAGTAGCTGCATACGCTTTTGCCAGTACTGGCAATGCGATACGCTTTGACCAAAACAAAATATATATTGGAGTTGAAAAATCTTCGGGACCAGAGCTGGCTGTGCTCAGTGAAAATCTTTCTCTTCAAAATACGTACGAGACAAACTCACAGATAAATGACATATACATTACTGACAAAATATATGTTGCTGCTTCAGATATAAATCAGCTGCATATACTGGGTCAGGGTACATTTTCACCGAGCGGCTGGGAGACACAGCAAGGCAAGGCGCTCGCTGCTTCGGGAACAGAGATATATTTTGGGAGAACTGTTGGTGGTTTTAACAATAAAAATAACCATGAATTATTTTTATTTGGGAGTACCTCTGTAGATATCGGGACTGGAGTCTACGGACTAGTGAGTTCGGGTGATCTGTTATTTGTAGCCACAAAAGGCGTACAGGTCTGGAAGAAGCCTTTTACCTACATGTACACGATTCCACTTAGTAGTGACTCAGTCTCGCTTTCTTGTGATAAAGATACATTATTCGTCGGTCTAAAAAGTGGTTTTGCCACGATACATTTTACTTATGCTAATTGAACTACTGCTCTATATTTCATTGCTCAGTATATTGAGTGGGATCAGTATCCCTATCGTCATCGACATACATACACATGCACATAAAACAATCGACAAAATCAAACAAACATACAAAGAATAGAGGATTTATCGCCCTCACTATCGGAGTGTGGGCTTGCCTCGTCCTTTCTACAGTAATCGCGCTACAGGCACAGTGGTTGTTTGTATATATAGACCAACGATTCTACAAAAGTGAGCTATCACGTTTAGAAGACGTTGCTAATCGCTGCTTGGAATATGCATATCAACTATATATTTCTGGAGTGGCAACCGAAAACTTTATCTGGAGAAAAGAAAATATTACTTGTTATGGAAAAACTGGGGATACATTAGAGGCAGTGACGACAACGAGCCGTTTTTGGTATAAAAAGAGTAAAAATTTTATTTAGATTTTATTTAAAATTCATAAAGATTTCATTTCATTTTTCTATACTGTATTCATTATTAGATAATAAAAATAAATGAAATACACATATTCATTGAAAAGAGGATTTACATTATTGGAAGTGTTGATCGTGATCGGTATCATTGCTGTACTGTCTGCGGCAGTACTGGTTGCGGTAAACCCTACTCGCCAGTTCAAACTGGCTCGTGATACACAGCGTCTTGCAAACGTCTCGGCAATAGCAAATGCAATATCTCAAAATATGTCCGAACACAAAGGAGTATTTACGTGTGATTATCAGATTGCAAACACGGCTGAGCAGATTAGCAACACTGGTGCCGATATATATGACTGCTTGGTGCCAGCATACATATCTACATTGCCGATAGATCCAAATAATCCAGCAGCTCACTATGTAAGTGCTACGGATTACAATACCGCATACACAGTCTCTCGCAATGCCTCGACAAGTCGCATAACTGTGGCCGCAATTGGTGAAATAGAGACAAATATCGAGGCGACCCGATAGTTTGTTATAATGTGCTCATGAAATATATTTTCATCCTCTTTTTCCTCACGGTTCCGTTTCTTGGACATGCAAGTGATGTAGAACGCACATATAAAGCCGTAGTAACCGAAGTAGTTTCCTCAGAGATTCGTACACTCCCCGGTCTTGGGATGACAACGCCTCACCAAACTATCGAAGTACAGTTTTTAAATGGCGATATGAAAGGAAAAAGTGTCTTGATTGAAAATGATTATGTTCAGCTTCAAAAAGGCGATACTGCATATATATTACAAGTAGTGCGAAGTGAAGATGGAAAAGAACTGTATTCAGTCCGTGATCCATATCGTATCGACATACTCGTATATCTGACAGTCGCCTTTTTGATTTTGGTTGTCATATTTGGTGGGATGCAGGGTGTCCGGGGTATCGTCAGTCTATTGGGCAGTCTCATACTCATCGGTTATATTCTTTTGCCGGGGATCCTCAAAGGATTTTCGCCGATCCTTCTTACCACTGGAGTTTCTTCACTCATCATCATTGTCGGCTCATATATCACTCACGGATTTAATCGCACCACTTCTGCAGCAGTGATCAGTATGATTGTGACGGTTATCTTTACGGGGGCGCTGGCTACAGTCATGGTACATGCTACACAACTCACTGGATTTGAAAGCGAGGAATCGGTCTATCTCAACCAAGCTACTTCAGGGAAAATCGACTTCACAGGACTACTCCTAGGTGGGATCATGATCGGTCTTCTCGGTGTGCTCTATGATGTAGCTATCGGTCAGGCTATATCAGTAGAAGAGCTTTATACGATAAATCCAAAAGCAAGTAAACGATATGTCTATGCTCGAGTGCTTCGCATGGGGCGAGAGCATATCGGTGCACTTATAAACACATTGGCAATCGCATATGTCGGTGTATCGTTGCCATTGTTGTTACTCTTTTCTATCACCACGCTCGATCCACTTGTCGTAATAAATAAAGAAATATTTTCTGCTGAGATTGTGCGTACACTTGTGGGCTCAATCGGCCTAGTGCTCGCGGTGCCTATCACAACGCTCATCTCAGTCTTTATGGTGCGAGCAAATCCAAAACATTCACAAGAACACCACCATCACCATCATCATGGTATACTTTAGGTACAAGGTCGAAATATAATTATATTTTTATATGAAAACACTACATAAAATAGCTTTCGTTTTACTCGTAATCGGCGGACTAAATTGGCTTCTTATCGGAGTATTTAGTTGGGGAGTGGGTATGGTTTTGGGTACTGTGTTGGCTCGAATCGTATACATTCTTGTCGGTCTATCAGCAGTCTATCTTGTGGTCACTCACAAGAAGTCATGCAAAGATTGCGTCAGTTCCCACACAGCAATGTAATGAAGATTGAAGCATCGTGGCGACCCATCCTTGAGATAGAAGAAGAAAAAGAGTATTTCAAGAATCTGAGCGCCTTTGTCAAAAAAGAATATGCTACAGAAAATGTCTTTCCTCATCCGAAAGACATTTTCCGTGCATTTGATATGTGTCCTTTTGATACTGTGAAAGTGGTTATCCTTGGGCAGGATCCATATCACGGTCCACAGCAAGCCAACGGGCTTTCTTTTGCTGTGCACTCAGGTATGACACTACCACCATCCCTCAAGAATATCTTTAAAGAAATAAAATCTGACTTGGGCTACGAGCCATATCCCGATGGTGATCTCTCTCGGTGGGCGAAGCAGGGAGTTCTGTTGCTCAATGCGACACTCACCGTCCGTGCAAATAGTCCAGGCTCTCATCAGAAAAAGGGTTGGGAAGAGTTTACTGATGCGACTATCAGAGCGCTTTCAGAAAAAAGAAAAGGTATCGTCTTTATACTGTGGGGAAACTATGCAAAGAAAAAGGGAAGTATTATCGATCGGACAAAGCACTTTGTGATCGAGTCACCACACCCTTCGCCATTCTCTGCGTATGATGGTTTCTTTGGTTCAAAACCATTTAGTAAAGCAAATACATATTTAACAAAACCGATCGATTGGCGTTAGTCAAAAAGGTGGAGTAGGTACCCGTCTATTTCTCGCTGTTCTAGATCGTAAAAGAATTTGCCTTGTCGGTGCAGGTCAGAAGCTAGGTCAGTTCCAACAAATCTCCAGTGCCACGGCTCAAAGATGTAGTACGCATTATTTTTTGGGTATGAAAGTATGAAACCATACTTGTATGCATTTTCAGTGAGCCAGGTATATGCTGGGTCTTTGTCTATGGTTTCAAAATTTGCTCCAAGTTTTACTGTGGTCAGGTCCATGGTAGTACCGAGCTGATGCTCTGAGTATCCTTGGTCTGCGGAAAACTGGTTTGCTCCGGTTCCGTATATCATTTTGTGATTTGCTTTGACGATAGCCTGAGTAGCAAAAGAACGATATGAAGAAACGACTCGTAGTTCGATACCATCTTTCTTGGCCGCATCAAACATATTTTCAAGGTATCGCATCGCTTTTGAGTGAAACTGCTGTGGATTACGCCCTGTGAGTACGTAGCTAGTGCTGATAGTTTCTAGTGTTTTTGGGACGTAGTGTTCATTTAAAAAGTATACTTTTGAATATTTTTGTAGCAGTTCTTTGTCGAGCTTTTTTAGTTTCTCAAGATCGCTTACAGTGTCCGCAATCTGCTCGATGTCTTCTTCGAACTTGCTATTTTTCCTGCGTTCTTTTTCATACTGCTCAAGCACTAGTTCTTTTTCTCGATTTGCTTGCTCAAGTTGTGATCGGTATGCCTCAGTCGTGCTTGCGAGCTCGAGCTGTGTGACTTTGAGGGCTTTTGATTTTGAATAGCTGTAGTTTGCCAAGGCGCCGCTCGTCAAAACAAATAAAACTACAAGTGAAATAAGGACATTTTTCATGAAATGATTGTAACATACTCGAGCAAAAAGGCACTTGATTTTATATACCGTATATGCTATATTTACTCCGGATCGGGATCATTGAATCGAAGTAAGTGGCCCCTCACAATGGTACAATCCTTCGGGAACGTACCAAGGACACTACTACGTCCTCATTCCACGCGTGCCCATAATGTATACGGAGTCTTTGACTCCCGCGATCGGGCCCTTCACTTCACTTTCTCTGGATGTTAGCTCGGCTTTCATCCTCCTTCGGTACACAGACTCTTTAGTTTGTGTACCACCCCCCGCTCTTTTGTTTTCTTTTTGAACTGTCCACCTTCGGACAGTTCTTTTGTTATACTGGATCAAATGACAAGAAGGAAAAATTATCTTTTATACAAAGAAAAAGCACGCGCGCTCGCACATAGCAAAATAGAGCACTACAACAAGATATACAATTTTACATATAAAAATATCAGCATCAGAAATCAAAAGACCCGATGGGGAAGCTGCTCAAAGAGAGGGAATATAAATTTCAATTACAAAATTGCACTCATCCCAGAACATTTGGCAGAATACATCATCGTGCATGAGCTCTGCCATATCGGTGAGCTCAATCACTCACAAGCCTTTTGGAATCTAGTTGCAATCACTATGCCAGAATACAAAAAACATCGTGCAGAGCTGAGGAAAATTCATATTTGACACCCCTCTGTATATTCTGTAGTGTTAACACGAACTTTCTCCCAGATAGGTGAGAAAGCAAAACTTCACTGTTGCTAGCCCCTTCGAATAATGAACAAACCCTTTGCGCTCCTCTCTGTCTTTGACAAAACTGGCATTGTCGACCTTGCCGGTCGGCTTCAGCAAAACGGCTACGGCATCATCTCAACTGGAGGTACTTTGCTGGCCCTGCAGGCCGGTGGTATCGAAGGTGTCATCCCGATTGAGGACTTCACGTCCTTCCCCGAGTGTCTCGATGGGCGGTTGAAGACCTTGCACCCCATGGTGCATGGAAGCCTCCTCCATCTTCGAGACGATTCGGACCATGTCCAAACTGCCAAAAAGCGAGGCTTTGTGGACCTACGTGTCCTGGTGGTGAATCTCTACCCGTTCCAGCAGGTTATCGCCAAGCCCGGTTGCACGCTTGAAACGGCGATCGAGAACATCGACATCGGTGGCCCTGCGATGCTGCGAGCTGCAGCAAAGAATTGGAAGCACGTATACAGTGTCGTCGATCCTGCTGACTACACTGAGCTCGTGAGATCGATTATTACCGAGCATGTAACCTCGAACGACCCAGGACTAAAACCGCTTCGTTACAGGTTGGCGACCAAGGTCTACAAACACTGTGCCAAATACGACGAGGCGGTTGGCAGTTACCTCGGAAGCCACACATGTGGACTGTAGTCTAAGCGACTCTCCCACAAACCCAATCCCGGCGATGCGCCGGGGTTTTTATTATTCATGCACTACCTCAGTCTCTTCGTGTTCGTGCGGAGCAAGATGAGTGACTCCAAACATGACAATCAAACCCAGCGCTCCAGCGATGATAAATCGATAGATCTGCTTATTCTTTTTGACTGAATGATATATGCTCGGTAATAGATCGCGGAATATAATGTACAAGAATCCACCAGCTGCAAAAGAAAGCATATAGAGCTCTAGATCTCCAGTGTGTGCAAAGAAAAGTGCGATACCTACTCCGATGAGGATACTGCCTGAAGCAAAAAAGTTTCTTGTGAGTGCTTCTTTTACTGAATACCCAGCTTCACGAAGGATAAAGTATTCTGCAATTTCCTGAACCATTTCATGAAAGAGGATTGCAACTGTGGTACCGAGGCCGATAAGTGGTCCAGCAAGATATGCTGGTACGAGGATGATTCCATCGCCGATATTGTGCGCAGCATCACCCAAAAGTACTCGACGAGCGTCGATCCTTGAGTGCTCATGATCGCTCACTGCATCGTGGTGATGGTGGGCCTGTGGGATGATGTGGCTGACGATCTCGAGAAACAGTACTCCCAAAACTCCGCTTACAATAAGTGCGAGTATGCTAATGCCGTGTTCGATCGACTCAGCAAATAGGGAATAGGTTATCATCGCAAATACTCCGGTCGAGAAGGCGATCAGTACCTTGAGATTTCTCTCAAGAAACAATGAGACGTGTTTGCTCGTAAATAAAATACCTGACAACGATGCTAGCATGATCGCGAATGCACTTAAAAATATGTATAGGGTCATACAGAGAGTATACAGAAAGATTTTATAAATGCAAATCTTTTGCATCTTTCAAACTACTCGACTTGTGAAATACTGTACGTGTACTATAATATGTCTATTAGAAAATAAATATTTATATATGGCAACAACTGCATACTGTGTTAAATGTAAGGCTAAGCGAGAAATGAAGGATGAGCAAGAAGTTACAATGAAGAATGGCCGAAAGGCAGTAAAAGGAAAGTGTCCAACTTGCGGTACTGGTATGTACAGCATCCTCGGAAAAGCTAAGTAATAAAAGGATCATCTGATCCAGATAATATGAAGCATAACTTGCCGCCTCGTCTAGAATTATTTAGCGATGCAGTATTCGCAATCATAATCACGATTATGGTGCTTGAGCTGCGCCCACCTCTAGGGCACGAGCTATTTGATCTCATCCATCTATGGCCTATTGCGGTAAGCTACCTTTTGAGCTTTATATATCTCATAATCTACTGGAACAACCATCATCACCTAATGAGTGCGATGAAGCGACCGACCGCTGGGATCATGTGGTCAAATGCACATCTACTATTCTGGCTTTCACTTATCCCATTTAGTACAGCCTGGCTCGGAGAGAGTCATGGGGCAGTAGTACCTGCTTTTGTCTACGGGATAAACTTGCTTCTTGCGGCGCTCGCTTACTTTATCTTGCAATGGAGAATCATCTTGAGCGAAGGTCCGGAGGGACGACTGAAAAAAGCTTTGGGTAATGATATAAAAGGAAAACTCTCGCCTCTCTTTTACATATTTGGCATCATCGGCTCTGTATTTAACCCTCTCATCGGATACGCATGGTATGTCATCGTTGCACTTATGTGGATAGTGCCGGATCGGAGAATAGAAACACTTTTTGATGAATAGTGGTTTATTAGATTAAAATACTATAATTATGCAAAAAAATATTACAATAGCACTTATCTCAGTAGTAGTCGGAATATTTGTAGGATACGGCTCACATGAGATCTTTGATCGTGACGGCTCTCGTATGATGGGGGGAGGAATGGGTATGATGAGTATGCATCTTTATGGACTTGATGGAGATGATTTTGATAGAGAATTTATTAAAGAAATGATAATACATCACGAAGGAGCTATCGACATGGCAAATCAAGCACTAAAAAGTGCAAAACACGAAGAGATAAAGAATTTGGCAAATAATATCATTGCATCACAAAGCAAAGAGATTGAAGATATGAAGGCATGGTATCAGGTGTGGTATAAATAACAGCAAAAATGGAACGCAAACATCTCATATATATCTTTATGACTATCGGTTCGGCGATCGGTGGATATGTACCTATGCTGTGGGGCGATAGTGTATTTTCAATGTCGTCTGTGTTGCTTACTGCTGTGGGTGGAATATTGGGAATCTGGCTTGGTTTTAAAATAGGGAGTTAAAAAGAAAAACTACCGCGCGTCGGTAGTTTTCGTGAACTCGATGACGATGACACCGAGGGTTTCTTTTTGCGGAGGATAAATTCTGCGTAGCCCTCCGAGAACTGTTTTTGCAGAGGCTCCCGGCAGGATCCTTTTCGGGTTCTCAGCGAGTAGCATGTCCGCGAAGGTTGAGTACCTCCGGATCGCAATGACCGTCCGAGTGTGAATGCCCGCAAAGACAACACGGTCTCCAGCCTTAATCTTACTCAGGCCTTTGTGCCCAACCCGAACATCAAGATCTTTCGATCCATTTGCGATGTGTGGGATAAACCTGTCCCAGAGCTTGAGGTAGTGTGTAAACATATCAAGCTGTTTGGGTTCGTGGTGTCCCTACGGGGATGATGTCACAAGGACGTTTTCCACCGTCGCGTCTGCGTCGGTAGGTTACTTTGAGGCCTGACTCAGGGTCTGGAGTGTTCATTGCCACTCGGCCATCATAGACGAGTTCTCTAAGGGTCATCTGAACCCGGTCTATCAAAACCGTTTCGCCTGTGTTTGTTTCGACTGCCGCCCAGATTTGGCTGAGGGTCATCCAGTCTTCATAGTTCATCACATCGAGGACCTTTTGATACTCAATCTCAGTGACGTACTTGTTTGCTGTCATGCAACTGAGAAAAATGAGGAGGGCAAAGCCGCCAATCACGAAAACGTTCGAATACATCTGTATAAGGTGCATCATGGCAAGGGGGGGGTGAATTGTTTCTTGTATCTTTTTACCCCCTTTTAAACCCGCTGTCAATTACTGTGGAAACTCGTCTAGAAGCTCGCTTGAATAGTAAAAACTGTATGCGATCCTACCAAAGCTATATTTCTTTCCATCGATAACATATTCTGCGCCGCCGGTCTGTGGATCATCATTTGGTTCTGAGTTTTTGAAGCCAATATTGTAAAGTGTAGCGAGGATTTCTGGTCGTTTTGAAATATCTACACCTGAACGGAGCCATTGTGTAATCACTTGCTTGTTGTAGAGCGCCGCATAAAGGTAGGCATAATAGTGATTACGATAATCAGTAATGCGTTTGAAACGTTCTGCAGCTGTATCTTCGGTTTTGAAGTCCAATAGATTTTCGTACTCTGGACCTGGGTAAAAGACTGATGTTTCGTCTTCGAGATTCTTCTCAACTGCTGTTGCGGTCTCTTCTTTTATACCAAGTACTCCCCATGAAAACTGACTCATGCTTGCAAGTACTTTGAGCGGAGCGACTGCTTGTTTAAAGGCGGGACGATTTGAATAAAACAAACGCATCTGCTCAGCTACAAGCTGGGCTACAAGGATACGACTTTTGATGCCGGTTTCTCGCTCGACTCTTTTTAAAACCTCAGCATCTTTGACCACTGCCATTTTAAAGAAATTCCATTCTTCTGTATCTGCAAAGATAAATAGATCGCCTTGATCGACTACATCGGCGAGCACTTCAAAATCTCTCTTATTTATATCTCGTGAAAACTGTTCATCACAACTAAAATCCGCGCCCTCTTTTTGATTGAGGCTATCAATCGCTACGTTCATATTGTTCTGTGCTAGCTCTTTTTTGTCATTAAGCGCTAGGTTCAAGATGCGCAAGAAAGTCCCAGGGTACTTTTCTTTGAGTCGTTTAAGGTCGCAGTAGTTTTGGCCATTGAAAAAAGAATCAGAACCTACACTGTTTGCTACGGCAGCAGTACTTTTGCCGGCTTCCCAGAAACCATCAGCTTGTCGATCGATGATGCCTTCACTACTTGTAAGGTGAGTGTTTACGGCTACGAATGCAAAAGTCAGTCCACCACCGATAAGGGCAAAGACGATTACAGCTAGTGTGATGATGGGTCGCACGGCACGTTTGATCGCATCTCTCGTGCTTTCTTTTTTCTCTTTTATGCCGCTATAAACGAGCATCCGTTCTTCGAGGGGTATGTGTCTAAAAATGTTGCGGCTCATAATGTGAAATATTTGTCACATTATAACCTACATCTTTCGACTATCATATGCCCAGTGCAAAAGTGCTTGGCGCTGTTTGCTGTGGCAACCTTCGTCTCCGACTCGACAGTGTAGTTTTATCTGTGCAATATGTCGTCGCATCGCTTTCCAGCGTTTGATCTGTCGCATATCTTCTTCTGGTAGTCTGCGTCCCATATAGTAGCGGCAATACCACTGAAACCATCCTCGTGGATCATGCTCCTCGTTGATCCAACCTTTTGCTCGCCATACTGATAGCGACTGACTCGCTTTTACTCCAAAGTAGTTTGTATCTTTCTTGTGCGTAAACCAATCTTTTGGAAACTCTTCGGTGCAGTCATTCATATACTTTCCGCCAAATATTCCCAATGCGAGCATTTCTTTTGGGGTGAGGTCAGGGGTAAACACAGGGTCGTAATTTTTACCTACCGGCTCAGTCAAAGTGTAGGTGTACCCAGTTTGCATTTTGTCATTGACGGTGATGGTTTTCATGTTTTTAGTTCAACATCCAAATTGAAAAGTTTAAGTACGCAGCAAATGTGACCCATGCCAAGTAGGGGACAAGGAGCCATGCAGCGAGACGAGAAATAGGTGCAAATAGGTATAGTGTGAGTGCGATCGAAATCCAAAGGAAAATAATCTCGACAAAAGCCCAACCCGGAGACTGTAGACCGAAAAATATAATAGACCACAAAGTATTGAGCACGAGCTGCACTGCGAAAAACTGCAATGCTAATTTTACTTTTTTCTTTTGCGCGTCCTCCTTTTTCCAGACGAGAAATAGGGCTATGCCCATGAGTACAAAGAGGGTAGTCCAGACAGGGCCAAAGATCCAGTTTGGTGGGGCAAAATCAGGTCGAACGATAGTGCTATACCAGCCAGTGACTGATGTTACGGTAAATACTGAGCCGATAAGTCCTGCTACTTGAGGTGCGATGAGAGATATGACGAGCTTGATTTTGTTGTTCATAGCTACATTGTAGCAGATTTAAGGGTTCTTATTTTCCAGGAACAAACTCCACTATCCATTCGATACCATACTTGTCTCTAAACATCCCCGCATATGATCCCCAAGGGCTATCGCTCATAGGTCCTTCTACTTCACCGCCAAGAGATAGGCCATTGAACAGTCTGTCGGCTTCTTCTTTGGTTTCGGTGCGTAGGGCTATTTTGCTGCGATTCTCTCGCTCATTAACTTTTCCCATAAATTCTGGAACATCATTTGCAATGAGTAGATTGTTTGCTCCGATAGGGAGGGCAATGTACATGATTTTATTTTCCTCTGTTTCTGCGGGCTTAAAATCTGCACTTGCGAGGTCTTTGAAGCGAACGATTTTTGTAAACTCACCGCCGAAAACTGATTTGTAAAAGGCAAAAGCTTGTTCAGCATTTCCATTAAAGTTTATCCAAGTATTTATTGTGGTCATGTGGTGATTATATCAGAAACCATTTAGAAAAAAGAAAACCACCCACCGCTTTGCAGCGTGATCTTCATATTTCGGCTCCGGGGTGGACCCCATTGCGGACCCTTTTCGCTCGCCACTACTTGGGCAAATGTGAAGACGTGGGTGATTACATGCATCGTAACATATATATTGTTAGTAAAAAAGAGAACCGCCGCGAACGGGGTTCCTGTTCGGGCGGGTGTGCTGAGTATTCTTTTCGTCACCTGTTTTTTGCCATCGAAACTACCGTAGTGCCTCTCGATGACCTGTCTCCAGATGTGCGAGTTTGTGTCGCCGTTACATCGCTTCCAGGTCAAATACAAATTAGCCTTGATATGTGGTTATATAAATTTCTTTAATACTTTTAATACTAGATAAAATGCGAATGTTACTGCAACCACTATCGCTACGGTTACATAAATACTAACACTACCTGTACAGAAAAAATAACAAGTCGGGTTCACTGTTGCTTGTGGCGCAGCGGTACTTGTCGCTTGGGCTGTTGTGGATAGGGGAGTATTTCGTTTAGTAAATTCTGAGTTATTTATTTCAGATTTAGTAGTACAGATGGAGACAGCGGTTGTTGTACTGCCTGATTCATCTAAAAATTTTATTCCATTACCTTTAACATCTTCACCAATTACGCTGAGTAAAGTTGCTGGCGGGCAATTAGCCCCTTTTTTGCTTGTTGTTGCTTCCATGCTCGACTTAGTCCACGAGGTTGTAACCTTTTGGAAGACCAATAAAGAACATATCTACATCCCAAATTATAGGGACGGGTTGTTTAAGATTGAGCGGCCGACCATGGAGGAAATGGTAAATATTTGAAATGAGAAAGGGCGACCTTGGCTATTGCCTTGGTCGCCCTGAAATTTCTCAACGCTTACTGATTACTTCCGCTGTGCAGCGATCTGATCGATCACCTTGCGGAAGCCAGGGTCAACCTGACCGGCGGTCTTGCTCGCATTGCTTTGAGCAGGCGCGTCGATGTTGATCCAACCCTTGCGGTCCGAAGTTCGGAACCAGCCCTTGACCTTGGCGGTCCAGTTTTGAGGCTGGCCGACGTTGGTCTTGCAGTAGCCCTCGAAGCACCAGCTTTCGCCGGAGCCGTCTTCCCAGGATATCCCATTGATGACGACTTCGATCTGGCGCTGGCCGTTCGGACAGCTGGGACCCTCGATGGTGAAGGTCACTGACCGACGTTGATCGAGCTTGTCAGGATTCGGCCTGTCGAAGAAGGCGATGCTGAGGTCGAACTTGGACGGGGCGTTGATGATGTTGTTGCGTGTCATACGACACTCCTTTCATTGAACATATGGGTTAGATGGAGAACCCACACACTCCCTTATCTCCCACCATTCGGTGCAAGAGACGACTTAGTCATACGACCAAGGATCTGATTATATTATACACCATCTAGCTTGATATGTCAAGCGTATGTTAAAAACCTTGGCTTTGTGGATATTGTTGATTTTAAAGAAATATGCTAATATTTTGACTGAAAAGGGACTTAAATACCCCTTTCAGTCACTAAATGGACAAAATACCAACAAAAGGCGAATATTTAGAGGTCTTATTGAGATCTCCTAAAACCATCTTCTCAACAAAAGATGCTGCTTTGTTATGGAATGAAAATGATAGTTCGGTAGTAACTGACCGCTTAAAGAAATATGTAAAAACCGGAAAGTTGGTTCGACCATATCGTGGTTTATATGCAAAAGATCAGAATTATGATCGTTTTGAATTAGCTACACGTATTTACACTCCTTCCTACATTAGCTTTGAAACGGTGTTAACTCGTGAAGGAATTAATTTTCAATATTATGGAAATATTTTTGTTGCCTCTTATGTGAACAGAGAAGTTGCTGTCGGAGATCAGAAAATCACCTTTGTTCGAATGAAGGATTACGTTTTAAGTAATACATTGGGCATTGAACATAACGGATATGCCACTGCTACGCGTGAGCGCGCATTTTTGGACCGCGTGTATGTAAGCAAGGATTATCATTTCGATAATTTGGCAAACTTAAATTGGGACAAGGTTTTTGAGATTTTACCTATTTACCACAACAAGCGAATGGAGAAGAAAGTCAAGGAATATTTCGAGGCTTATAAGAAAAATAAACCAGCATGACATTAGATTACTCAAAACATAAGAATATTTTATTGCAAATCTTGAAGGATATTTATTCTGATACCTCAATTGCACCCTTCTTAGGCTTTAAGGGTGGTACTGCTGCATTGATGTTCTATGACTTACCACGAAATTCAGTAGATTTAGATTTTGATTTGTTAGACGAAGCTAAAGAGAAAGAAGTCTTTGAGACCATAAACAAAATCTTAGCTAACTATGGCAAGATCACTGACTCGTACATGCAGCGATTTAATTTGCGTAATGTTATCTCTTACGCCCCAGGGGCTCAAAATATAAAGGTTGAAGTAAACCGCAGACAATTTGGATCGAAGTACGAGATGAAAACCTTACTCGGTATTTCTATGCTTGTTATGGTCCAAGAAGATATGTTTGCACATAAGTTAATGGCAATGCTCGAGAGAATCGGTAAAACGAGTCGAGATATTTTTGACGTGCAATATTTTGCAAAAAATAACTGGCCAATTAATCGAAAAATTGTAGAAGAACGGTCCGGAGTTTCTTACAAAGAAGCATTAGAGAAATGTATCGAAATGTTAGAGAAGATGGACAACAAACATATCTTGGATGGATTAGGTGAGTTATTGTCTGATTCTCAAAAGGATTCTGCCCGAGCTAAGTTGAAGGCTGATACGATCTTTCAATTGAAATTGATGCATAGTAACGAGACATAAAACCATGAATCCAGCTGCAGACACAACCAAAAAGAATACCTACATTAAGTGCAAGAAGTGCGACACTGAGATCTATTGGAATACGCAAAAGAAAATGACTCCATGTAAGTGTGGAGCTATTTCCGTTGATGGTTGTGTTGAATATGTGAGAGTTCTTGGAAACAAGGAGGACTACGAAGAAATACAGAAATAACTTTATGTCATATTATCGAAGAAAATTTGATGCAAAAAAGTACTGGGCAAATAAGCCTTATTGTATAGTTTGTAAAAAACATAAAGTAAAAAATGGTCAAATTTGTCGGGAATGTGAAAAGCAGGCCGGTTTTGATGAGTCAGTAACAAGAATTAATACAAATTCACTAAATGATAAAGATCTTGTAGCTGCTTTTAATGCAGAACAGCGAGAACATACGCAAGCTCCAGAGAGACTTACAGGTTTAGTCGGTTATCTAAAAGATTGCGCACAGGCAATAATGCGATCTGTGGCTTTAACCGACATTACCACTGGTGACACTCCATTTATCACACTTGAAGCAGATGCTCTGGATCAGCTAGCTCGTGGCCAGATCAAATTAAAAGGAAAACAGCCGTTGGACATTCTCTATCAACTAGCTGCAAGGCCGACAGAATATGAAGTTATTCTAGGTACTTTATTTGTGAAAGGATATAGAGGAAATGGAAACAGGAGTACACAAATAAATGCTCCTCTACTCTTTCTAAAACTTGATGCTGAAAGAACAGAAGACGATGATGTTATTTTCACTCTTAAAGAGGATGATACGGTCCACCTTAATCAGTCCTTGATTGCAAACATTGTAAGTGCTGAAAACGAAGAAGAACTTGAAGTTAGATTCCAAGACCTATGTTCAGCTATTCCAGAGTGGCCTCTTACGCTTGAGTCTGTGCGTAAATTTTTTACAAGTTTAAGTAACTATTTTCCAGAGGTGTTTAAGGAAGGTCAGACTTTTGAAAAATTCCATAGTTTTGATGAAGTTCGCGCTGAAAAGGAGAAATATCAAATTTGTCCTGCGCATTGTCTAATTCTGGCTCCACGGCAAGAAGCTGAAGGAACAATAATTGAAGAACTGAATAAGATTCTTATAGATCCAAAGAATAATACAGCATTAGATGCTCTTTTTCTTGAAAACGCAGCGAAGGAAGCGGATCTCATTCCTGGATCGAATGATCAAACACTGGATGGGTTTGAAGATAAAAATATGTCAGATGAATGGCATAATTTATTCCCGTTTGATCTGAGTGATACACAAAAGAAGATTGTCATTAATGCCCGCAAAAATAATTTAACGGTAGTTTCTGGACCTCCAGGAACGGGCAAATCTTATACAATTGCAGCAATTATTCTTGACCATTTGCTAGGTGGCAAGAGGGTTTTATTTGTTTCTCGAATGGACAAGGCTGTTGATGTGGTCTCAACGTGGTTAGAAGAATTTATTGGTCCATATGCAATAGCCAGATCAGGTTCTAGAAAAGCACAGAGGGCTTTATCAGATAAACTTGATTTGCTTACTGGGCCAAACAGTCCGGTTCGCCCATATGATAAGAAATTAATCGAAACTGTCTTTGAGCAGCATGCAGAAGCGCAGGAAAAACTAGTTGAACTCGAAGAAAGGTTTACTGAGGCAGTTACCCATGAAAGAAACTGGGCAAATGTTAAAGAAAGTATTGATCAAATAACTAATCAACTAAACGTTGAGTTTAAGGCTCTTGAATTAGACATAGATCAAAATAAAGCAGAAAAAATTAAGAAAAAAATTAGAAATGGTGATGCGTTATTAAAAAATAAGGGTTTCTTTATAAAAACCTGGTGGGGCAACTCTATGGTTAATAGCGTAAGACGAAAACTAGGAGCTCCAGAAAACACCTCTGCTGAAGATCTGATTTTAATGACGGATCGCCTTTCAAACGAAAATTTAAAAGCTGAAATAGAGGCTGAAATTAGTAAGTTCGATGAGGTAAATAAAATATGGTGTGATATTCAAGCTTACAAGAAACAATTAAGAGACCTAGCTCTACAGAATCTAAAAGCAAAACTTCTCGGTAATCTGAATGTAATTGTTCATAACTACGAGAAACGTGTAGAAATCAGAAATTTCATACGATCACTACGTACAGCAAATGTTCGTGAGAAAGTTGCCTTACTAGAGCAAGTGAAAACAGAGACTCTTCTTTCCGCTTTCCCATGCTGGGCCAGCACAACGTATCACCTATCTCAGATTTTGCCAGTTGGTCCAGGTATGTTTGATCTTGTTATTTTTGACGAAGCAAGTCAATGCGATTTGGCTTCCGCAATTCCGGCTTTGTATAGAGCAAATAGGGTTCTTGTTGTTGGTGATCCAAAACAACTCAATCATGTGGTATTTCTTGGCAGACAGGCAGAGTATTCTGCCTTTGCAAAGAATAATGTTCAACCAGACATTCAAGCAAACTACAGATTTTCAACACATAGTTTATTTGATGTAGCCGAAAATCTCGTACCCCAAGCAAATTATTTTATGCTGGATGAACACTTCAGGTCAGATCCTCACATAATAAACTTTTCCAATAAACAGTTTTATGAGGACCGAATCAGAATAATGACCCATAAGCCTAAAATCGGCCTTGCAGAGCAGTCTGCGCCAATTCAATTAGAGTACATTAGCGGAAAGAGAACAGAGGGTGCTGCCAATCCACGTGAAATTGAAGAGATATTCAGGCACGTAAAGCAAATCATTGCACAGTCACCTGTAGATAAGGCAACAACCATAGGTATTCTATCTCCATTTAGGGATCAAGTTAATGCTATTACTAAAGAGCTTCCACGGTATGTTTCGTTAACTGAGGTTGAGCGGCACAAAATAGTTATTGGTACTGCCCATAGTCTACAAGGTGATGAGAAGGATGTTGTTATTTTGTCCCTATCTCTTGATCCTAATTTTCATCATGGGACATTAAACTTTCTTGAAAAACCGAATGTGTTTAATGTCTCAATAACCCGAGCAAAGAAAAAATTGATTGTTATAAGTTCTGTTAAGCCAGATGATCTGCCTAATGGGTTACTAAAAGAGTTTCTCATTCATGCTTCTCAGAATCTTATTGAAGAGATACCTCGAAGTGTTTTTGAATCTAGGTTTGAAGAACAGGTGGCACAAGCATTAGAAAGAAACGGTTTAAGAGTGTGGCCTCAATATCAGGCGGCTGGATTTTATATTGATTTGGTTGTAGGAGATGGAAAACAATGCATAGCAGTGGAGTGCGATGGTCCGACCCACTTTAATATGGAAGAGAAGCAAAATTTTTATGATATTTGGCGGCAAGGTATTTTGGAGCGTGCTGGCTGGAGATTCATAAGAATATCCTATCGTGAATGGGAAAAAGATTCTGATAAGCAGATTTTGAAAGTTAAGGATTTTTTACAATCATTTAATGTATAAAATATGGCAACTAAAGAGCAAAAAATTAAGTGTCCAAAATGCGGAGAGTCAATATCAATTGATGATGTTTTAACGCATCAAATTGAAGAGAAAATTAAGAAAGACATTGCAGCTGAATTGATGGCTAAAGAGATTGAAATTGCTGAGACAAAAAGGAATCTTGAATCACAAAAACTTGAATTAGAGAATGAAAAGAAGGCCGTACAAATTGAAATTAACAAAAAAGTAGCGGATAAGCTAAATACCGAGAAATTAAACTTGTGGAAGCAGGCGCAAGCTGAGGCTAAAAAAGAAAAGGAAGCAGAAAAGAAGTTATTAGAAGAGCAGCTGGCCGAGAAAGATGCAAAACTACAAGATGCTCAAGAACGAGAGTTAGAAATTCGGAAGGAAAAGAATAAACTTGAAGAAGATAAAAAGTCATTTGAGCTAAAAATGCAGCGTCAGCTTGATGAGGAAAGAAATAAAATCCAAGAAAACACTCTTAAAAAGTTAGAGGAAGAACATCGATTGAAAGACGCTGAGAAAGATAAGAAATTGCAAGATGCTCTAAGAATGAACGATGAGCTCAAGAGAAAGCTTCAACAGGGATCACAGCAAACGCAAGGTGAGGTTCTCGAACTCGAGCTCGAGGAGCTAATTAAAGTTAATTTTCCTTTGGACCAAATTGATCCTGTGCCAAAAGGCGTTAATGGTGCTGATGTTGTTCAAAGGGTGGTAAATACCTCGGGTCATCCTTGCGGAACCATCGTTTGGGAATCGAAGCATACTAAAGCGTGGAGTGATGGATGGGTCCAAAAGCTTAAAGATGACCAAAGATTAGTTAAGGGAGATATTGCTATTTTGGTATCAGAAGTTTTACCAAAAGGTCTAAAAAACTTTGGTCAGGTTAATGGAATCTGGATAACTAGCCCCCAATGTGCACAGAGCTTGGCATTTGCTTTAAGAAGTCAATTGGTTGAGATTGCGATTACAAAATTATCAGCAGTTGGAAAGAATGAAAAAATGGAGTTGTTGTATCGTTATTTATCCGGATCTGAATTTAAGCAGCGAGTTGAGGCAATTGTCGAAGCTTTTGTTGAAATGCAAACCGATATACAAGAAGAAAAGCGTGTTGCTGAAAGACGATGGTCAAAGAGAGAAAAACAAATTCTTCGTGTGATTAATAATACGTCGGGCATGTATGGTGATTTTCAAGGTCTAATTGGGTCATCTCTACAGACAATTCCGGCATTGGAAGCAGGATTCTCCTCCGAGTCTGATGAAGTATCGGTGGCTAATAAGACTGAAGAAGTTGATCCCGAGGAGATACCTTTTTAGGTCTTTTTTAGCCTCTAAATTGCCCCGTGTACGCTTCTTTGTGAATAGTCGAGGTTTTCCCTTACGTTGAGCCCGTTGGCAGCTTTTTGCTATTGACTAAATGCCATTAAAATGATATGGTTCGGCTAGAAATCTCAACCAAAAACGAAAGGACTTTGTCATGAAAAAACAACACTGGCTGGTTCCGCTTCTCCTGGTGGCGTTCATCAGGGCGGAATTCACTACGGCTCCTGCCTACGCGGCATGGGACCCGTCCCAGGTCAGCTACGACACCTCTCGGGGTGTCTACGTTGATCGCTACAAAATACCATTGGACAACTTCATCGCAGCAGGTGCCGCTTCCGATCCGGAGATGGCGCAGAAACTTGCGGCGATGTACAACGGTCCTCGGGATATTCCGGCGAAGCGCAAGCTCGTCGTGAAGTTTCGGACCGACCTATTCCGCAAGGAAGAGAATTATGCGTGCGCAAGCATGATGGTTCTCACCAGGCCTGTCCAGAAACGCCGTCTCGTTCTCGTGAACGTCGAACAGACAATTAACGAGAACATTCCAACAGACGACCGACAGTATCGGGTCTGGCCACACCTCGGCCTTCTCTTTGTGGGCACTGCAGCCTATGAGGAAGGATGGGAGGTGGTCATGTGGGATGAGCTCGTCAAAGGCTTTGCGCCGATGGAACAGCTCGTTCGACCTGGTGACGTTGTCGGCTTCAGTTGCGTTGTGACTGGAATGGAGCGCAGCATCGAGCTGGCTCGGAAAGCAAAAGAACTTGGTGCTCGGTACACAATTGCTGGAAACGATTCAGCGATCTTCCGAGCAAACCAGATTCTTGCGCTACCCGACAAGCCGATCGATGTCGTGTTCACTTCGAATAGTCTCACGGCTGTTCGGAGATTCCTCCGAGAGATTGAGAATGCAAGTCTCGACTCGCTGCAAATCCCAGGTGTCCAAGTGACACCAGGACAAGCGCCACAGTCTAACGAGCGTGATCGTCTCCTGGTGGACCTATCAGTCCGTAAGCGCGACAAAACCGAAGGACGGTTTGAAAACGATGATGTATTCATCGTCCCGAAGCTCGACCTCTACCCTCACTGGGATGAGGTCTGGGTTAACTACCGCGCCACATTCGGGCACAAGCACAGCAATCCTGATTCGGTGAAGAACGCAATGTCGCTCTTCGCCCAGGGATGCACCCGAACTCGCGGCAGTGATGTCTGCAGCTACTGCACCATCTTCGGTGTCGCGGACATCCGCATGCCGCAAAGGGAATACCTTCGCCGAACCGCCGAGGCCTATAAAGCATTCGGCATCGACATGGTGTTCAACGTCACTGACAGCGTCTACGAGATGGGCGGAGTGGCCAAAGCGCTCCAGGAACTTGGTATTACCTGGAATGCGATGTCCATCTACGGCCGCTCGCAGGGAATCTGCCAGAACCCAGGTCTGCTCGAACAGTGGCAGCGAGTCGCAACTGAGCGACTTCTCGTCAATGTCGGGATGGACTCGGGAGATGACAAGCTCCTGCGAGAGGGAGTGGTGAAATCCTCAATCGACAGAAAGAGGACACGCCTTGAGGAAAACCAAGAGGCGGTGAGACTTATCCAGAAAGCTGGAGCGCACCTTCACTACTCACTCATCTTTGGAACTCCAGGCGAGACATTGGAGACTTGCGAAAGCAGTATCCGGTTTCTCGAATGGACGATTGCGACGCTGGGAAGCCAGTTGGACATCTGCGAAACAGACATCTACTGGCTTAACTTCGGGTCACCTGCA
>CAYZSZ010000003.1:0-62140 GCA_964481175.1 uncultured Candidatus Saccharibacteria bacterium | reverse complement strand
AATCAAAAGACATGCTCGATGGTGACCATATCGAAGATGGAGATCTCCGCCTCCCTCTCCACGTCGAAGAAAAAGTAGCGCTTTTGCGACTATACGAAGAAAACATGACCGAGCATCCACACCCTGTCATGCTCTATCTAAAGGATTCTTTCAAACACAGTTCGAAAAAAGGTAGCGACTTTCCTCGATATGCAGATTTGGAAATATTGGGAAACAATAAAAGCATAGCCGAGGCCACACTCATTCAGACTGCATGCACTATGCTCAAAGAAGAGGGGTACACAGATCTCACGATCGATATCAATAGCATCGGAGACAAAGACTCGATCGCTCGCTTTACCCGTGAGCTCGGCAACTATTACCGAAAACACATCAACGACCTGCACCCAGAGTGCCGCCAGGCCTTCAAAACTGACCCTCTAGAGCTCTTGAGCTGTGGTAATGAGAAATGTATGGAGATAAACTCAAACGCCCCACGTGCGATCCATTACCTCACTGAGGCGAGCCGTATCCATTTCCAAGAAGTGCTCGAATTCCTCGAAACTCTCGAAATCCCCTACAACATCAACAACAACCTAATCGGTAACAAAAAATACTGCTCAGAAACAATATTTGAAATCAAAGAAGGAGACAAAACACTGGCGATCGGTGTCCGCTACGACAGCCTTTCAAAAAAGATCGGTTTCAAAAAAGAGCTTGCGGGAGTCGGTATATCACTCCTTATTAAAAAAGGAAAAAATGATCTCCGAAAAGAACTCACAAAGACCAAAAAGCCATGGGTGTACTTTGTGCAGCTTGGCTTTGAAGCAAAGCTATTGAGCCTGCCAGTCATCGAGATCCTCCGCAAAGCAAAGATACCAGTCTTTCAGTCTCTCCCAAAAGACAAGCTTGGTGCCCAAGTATCAGTTGCAGAACGTATGCGTATTCCATATACGATGATCATGGGTAAAAAAGAAGCAGTCGAAAAAAGCGTCATCATCCGCCACAACGATACCCGATCTCAAGAAACCGTCCTCATTTCAGAGCTTGGAGCGTATATGAAGAAGCTAGAAAAATAAGGATTTGCCTATATTTCCCACCTATGATAGTATATTCCCCATGTCAATAAACGTAGAAATCACACGAAATCCGAACGAGAATACTCTCAGTGTTCTTCGTCGTTTTACCAAAAAAGTACAAGGTTCAGGTATCCTCCCACGAGTTCGCAGCATCCGATACGCATCACGAGTACTTTCTCCTTACAAAGTAAAGAAGAAGACCCTAAAATCACTCGCTCGAAAAGCAGAGGTACAGCAACTCATCAAACTCGGAAAAATGACTGAGAAGAATCCTCGATATGCTCGTTAATGAGACCTCGTCAAAGATTCCTCCTATCCCCTTTGAAGCCATGAAAGACAGCGTACTCGGAAAAGAGTACGATTTGTCTGTTGTTTTTGTTTCAAAAGAAAAAATCAAAGATTTAAATAAAAAATATCGCAATATCGATGAACCAACCGACATTCTCTCTTTCCCACTCGATGATGAATCAGGTGAAATTTTTATAAACCTCGAAGAGACAAAAAGAATGGCTCCGGATTTTGATCGAGAGTACGAAAATTTCCTTGGATTTCTCTTTATCCACGGCCTCGTCCATTTGAAAGGATACGATCATGGTAGTACAATGGAGAACATAGAAAAGAAGTTTCGAAAAGACTTCAATATTTAGACTTCATGTCATCACGCTCCATTGTAACGGGAATTGATATTGGCACATACCAAGTAAAGGTTGTGATTGCTTCTACTCATGAATTAAATGAGAAAGGCTTTCCTCGCGTACTCGCAACAGGGATAGCAGAGACCAAAGGCATCCGCCACGGATATGTAGTAAATGCAGAAGATGTAGCAAAAAGTATTCACACTGCAGTCAAAAATGCAGAGCGTATTGCAAAGCACAAAATAAAGCGTGCTTTTGTTTCTATTGGTGGTATCGGCTTGGGCACAATCACTTCGACCTGTGCAATCATGGTGACACGTGCCGACTCAGAGATCACTGCACTCGATATACAAAAGCTACATCATCAGTGCGAAAAAGACATCCCACAAAATATCATTTTAAATAAAAAAATAATCCACCAGATCCCCATCCAGTACAAGATCGATGGGAAGCCAGTTCTCGGCAAACCAGAGGGCATGAAGGCACATCGTCTCGAAGTAAAGATTTTATACATCACCTGTCTCGAGCATCATGTCAACGACATTTTGCAGTCAGTCGAGAGCGCTGGCATCGAAGTCCAAGATGTCATGGCCTCACCTATTGCCGCTAGTTTGGTCACTCTTTCAAAAACCCAAAAGATCGCTGGATGCGTTCTCGCAAATATTGGTGCAGAAACAGTCTCTATCGCAGTATTTGAAAACAATATGCCGATTTCTCTCGAGGTATTTCCGATCGGTTCTACCGATATTACAAACGACATTGCACTTGGTCTCAAAGTCCCACTCGAAGAAGCAGAGCAGATAAAAATCGGTGCGATCACCGGCACATCATATCCACGAAAAAAACTCGAGGATATTATATACGCACGTCTTACCGATATCTTTGAGCTCATCGAGGCTCATTTGAAAAAGATCGGTCGTAGCGGACTTCTCCCTGCAGGAATCGTCATCACAGGTGGAGGCTCAGGACTCGGTACTGTCGATGATTTTGCAAAAGCTGCACTACGTCTCCCTGCTCGTATTGGAACTATATATACAAGTGCTCAAGAAAAAGAAAACTTTAAAGACTCTACCTGGGCTGTAGCATACGGTCTTTGTATCCTCGGTATAAACGCAGACGAAGGGCCATCTTTGCACAATGGTGCTGTAGCACTCAAGCGTACAAAAAACACCATAATTGCCCTCTTCAAGCAATTTTTGCCTTAAAAAACTGTATCTGTTATGATGGGGGTATTAATCCCGCCCAACATTATGCCCAACATTACACCAGATATAGAAGCTTTCGCCAGAATCAAAGTCATCGGTGCCGGAGGTTCAGGAAAAAATGCAACAAACCACATGGTAAACTCCAAAGTAAAAGGAGTGGACTTTATTGCGATCAATACTGATGCTCAGGACCTACATCGCTCTCTCGCAAAAAAGAAAATCCATATTGGGAAAAATCTCACTCGAGGTTTGGGTACAGGGATGAATCCAGAGATCGGACGACGAGCAGCTGAAGAAACTCGTGAAGAGATCCAGGAGGCTATCAAAGGAGCAGACATGGTATTTATCACCTGTGGACTTGGAGGTGGTACTGGAAGCGGCGTGAGCCCTCTCGTGGCTCGTATTGCAAAGGAGCTCGGCGCACTCACCGTTGCAGTTGTGACAAAGCCTTTTGCATTCGAAGGACTACAGCGTTCAAAGATCGCTGATGCAGCGCTCGAAGATTTGCGAAAAGAAGTAGATGCTATCATCGTCATCCCAAACGATCGCCTCCTCTCTATCATCGACAAAACAACTACGATGAAGAACGCATTTGCAATGTGTGACGAGATCCTGCGCCAAGCAGTCGAAGGTATTTCTGACCTCATCACCACTCCAGGTATCATCAACATCGACTTTGCCGACATCCGTGCAGTCATGGAAAACGCTGGTTCTGCTCTCATGGGTATCGGTTCCGCATCAGGAGAAAACCGAGCAATCGAAGCAGCAAAGCTCGCGATCAACTCTCCACTCCTCGACCTTTCTATCACTGGAGCAAAAGGCGTACTCTTCTCTATCGCTGGTGGCGAAGACCTCACAATGTTCGAAATCCAAGACGCCGCAAAAGTCATCACCGAATCTATCGACCCTCAAGCAAAAGTCATATTCGGTACTATCCGCGACGACAAGCTCAAGAAAAACGAAATCAAGATCACTGTTATCGCTGCTGGTTTCCCAGAAACTCCAAACAACGTCCAGCCAAAGTCAGTCTTCCAGACTACAGAGTCTCCCGCTATCCCAGAAAAAAGAAAGATCTTCCACTCACCTCTTTCTGCTCCAGCACCAAAGCCTGAGCCTATCAAAGATATGAAAGTAGAAGAAGAAAAACCAGCTCCAAAGAAAGATACTTCTGATGACGATGATGACTGGGGTGCAGTACCTGCCTTTTTGCGAAGAAGTAAGTTAAAATAGAAGGATGATATATGATTTAGCTATTATTGGTGGTGGTCCTGCCGGTGTTGCTGCGGGTGTGTATGCTGCGCGTAAAAATCTGCGTACCGTCTTTATCACTAAAGACTGGGAAAGCCAGAGTGTAGTCTCTGAAGGTATCGAAAACTGGATCGGTACCATCAAGATTCCTGGACATGAGTTTGCTAAAAGCATGGAAAATCATCTCCGTGCATATGCGCGAGATGCAGTCGATATAAAAGTTGGAGAAATCTGCGAAAAAATAGAAGCTGGTTTCAAGATAAAAACAAACAAAGCAGAGTACCAGGCAAAAACTGTTCTCATCACCACTGGGAGCATGCGTAAAAAGCTCGATGTAAAAGGAGCTGACGTATTCGAACACAAAGGCCTCACCTATTGTGCTTCATGTGATGGACCTCTTTTTGGTGGGATGGATGTAGTCGTCATCGGCGGAGGAAATGCTGGGTTCGAGAGTGCTGCCCAACTCCTCGCTTACTGCAAATCTGTCACCCTTTTAAACCGCAGCGAAAACTTCCGCGCCGATCCAGTCACTGTAGAAAAAGTCTCACAGCATCCGAACCTCAAAATCATAAAGAATGCAAAAATAGAAGAAGTGTTAGGAGAAAAGTTTGTCACGGGCATAAAATACAATGGCACTGTCCTTCCTACTGCAGCTATCTTCGTAGAGATCGGTTCTATCCCAACCACCTATTTTGCAAAGGACCTGGTAAAGCTCAATGAAAACGGAAACATCGTCGTCGACCCTCGTACTCAGCGCGCTTCAGTAGAAGGAGTCTGGGCAGCCGGAGACTGTACCGATGGCCTCTATCATCAAAACAACATTGCTGCAGGAGATGCGGTAAAAGCGTTGGAGGATATTTATCTTTACCTAAAAGCGTAGTTAGTTTACTATAATCTGATGGACTACTCGTATCTAAAACTATTTAGAGATTTTAAAAAGTTTATTGCGCCTTACCAAAGCAGGCTGGTTTTTGCCATGCTTCTACAAATCATCGCATCGACGGTATATCTTTACTGGACATATGGATTTTCTCAAATTGTAAACTTTGTTTCAGAATATACTCCCGGAACATCCCTCACACCTCTATACACCATAGCAAGTACTCTTCTTTTGGTACTTTTTATACGTGCAGTTTGTATGGGAGTTGGACGATACAACCTCTTTACAAATACATTGAGAACCGCGATCGACATCCGCGAGTATGCGATCGAACGCTTGAGCAGACTTGATATAAGCTGGCATGAAAAAGAAAATGCTGGAAACAAAGTAAAACGAATAGAGAGCGGTACAGACGGTATACGTGAGCTATTCAGAATATTGATTGTGCGAATAGTGGAGATAACTGTCGGCATCGTCGGAGCAATAATCATCATTTTCAAGTTTGATCTATTTCTATCGATCACACTACTACTCTACGCTATTGCCTACTATTTTATTTCTTCTCGATTCCGAAAGAAAATGGTTCTCGCGCGTCGTGAGAGGAATATTCATGATGAAAAATACACGGGTCTGTTTTTCGAAGTACTTAACAACATTAGAAGTGTCAAAGTGCTCAACATGTCAAAAGGGCTCTTGCGCATTGTTCGTAGCACTTCAAAAGAATTACAAACCATCGTAGATAGGATAATACTCCTCGACCAAAGCAGCTGGTCTATCCGCGTCTTCTGGGAAGCATTGGTCAGGATTGCCCTCATCGTATACATCGTCTACGGTATCACCGAAGGTAGATACGAGGTCGGGTTTTTGGTGCTTTTCTATGGATATTTTTCATCGATCAGCGGATCTATCGAGGAGTTGTCTGGGATCACCCAGGAAATTGCTCTGTCTAAAACAAATGCAGTTCGTCTAGCTGAGATGCTCCGAGTGCCTATCACCATAGACATCGACAAAAACAAAACGGATTTCCCGACTGACTGGGACAAAATCACCTTCAAAGATCTCTCATTTGCATATGGCGATTCAAAAGCCCTTTCAAATATCGACTTTGAAATCAAACGCGGTGAAAAGATCGGCATCGTCGGTCTTTCTGGTGCCGGCAAGTCGACTCTCTTCAAGCTATTACTCAAAGAGCACGAGGCGAGCGAGGGTGATATATACATCGGCGAGACTCCCCTGAAAAAGATAAAGAAAAGTGACTATCTCAAACATGTAGCAGCAGTACTCCAAGAGACTGAGGTGTTCAACATGTCTTTGAGAAAGAATATTGAGCTTGCAAATATAGACGCAGAAAAAGATGAGGAGCTTTTTGAAAAAGCAATCGGCACTTCTCATGTAAAAGACTTCCTGAACAAGCTACCCCAAGGCATCGAAAGCATCATCGGTGAAAAAGGAGTAAAGCTATCCGGTGGAGAAAAGCAACGCGTCGGTATTGCTCGAGCGATCTTTAAAGATCCTCAGATTTTGCTTTTGGACGAAGCGACCTCACACCTCGATGTAGAATCAGAAGGAAAGATAAAAGACTCACTCCACCAGTTTTTCCAAAATATCACCGCAATCGTCATCGCTCACCGACTTTCTACTATCCGCGAGATGGATAAAATCATCGTAGTCGAAGGTGGACGCATCATCGAATCAGGAAACTTTGACGAGCTCTACAACAAAGACGCTCGCTTTAGAGAGTTTTGGGATAAACAAGCGCTTCAATCGTAGTGATTTCTTCTTTCGTATTTGCACCGAGGGCCTCCTCTGCTGATATCACCACATCTGCAATCTGTTTGTTTTCTTTAAACGCTTGTTTGACCAAATCAGTTAGGTAGTACTCTTTCTGAACATTCTCATTGTTGATCTCATTGATCGCTTTTTCCAACCAAGCTCGACTAAAACAAAAATAAGCAGGATTCACTTCGGTCACTGATAGCTGTTCTGGTGTCGCATCTTTCTTTTCGATAATAGCAGCGATCTCTCCTTTTTCATTTCTGATGATGCGGCCGAATGAGTGTAGTGCATTTCGCCATTCGTTGAAATCACTTACTTTCGCTACCGCCATAGTAAGTGCACTGTTTTTATTTCTGTGCACGGTAAGTAGTGTATTTAGAGTGCGTTCAGTCACAAGCGGATGATCACAGTAGAGAACGATAATATCCTTTGTATCAGGCTTTAATGCGCCTAGTGCGCTCTTTACTGCGTGTCCGGTACCTAGCTGCTGCTCTTGCCGCACATAGCGGTGATCGTCACCAAGTGCCTCACGCAAAAGTGGTTCATTTTCACCCACGACGATAATAGGCTTGCCCAAACCAGCCTTTTGCACCGTTTCCATACCGTACGATATCATCGGTCGCTCTTTGACCTTTACGAGTGCTTTTGGAAGCGTATCTTTCATTCGGGTACCTTTTCCGGCAGCCAGGATAATTACTTCTATCATAAAAATTTGTGACCCTACAGGGAATCGAACCCTGCTTACCGCCTTGAAAAGGCGATGTCCTAGCCGATAGACGATAGGGCCATGTAGGCACTAATATAACATTTTATTAAGAATTGGCAACGTTAAAAGCATACACTCTTGACTCATTTCTATATTTAATGTAGTGTATGGCCGAAGCTCATTTACGTATGAAGAAGCCACCAATTGGCCACTGGCTTGAGGGTAACCCCTGCCTTGACCGACTTGAAAAGGAGCGCATCATGGAGGACAATGAGAGAATGTCGAGGGAAAACCTCGCCAGACTCAGGGTCTCGACAGATCGCAATTACGGTCAGTTCAGCAGTATTGCAGAAGCGACTGCGACTATCCCCCGTAAACGGCAAAGAACCCAGAAGTTCATTGTCCGTTGCGTGCATCGCACCACGCGGAAAATTCTTCGACAATTGTTTGTCCCTTGGGACGCAGTTGCCCGATTCGTACAAGACTTGCCAGGAGGACAACGGAACTACCTGATCGGTATTCGCGAAGTCAGCACTCCTACCTACAGCGGCACAATCATCAGCTCCAACGGTGGAAAAGATGTCGTTGTCGAGATGTGGAGTGGAAAACACCTCGACATGGACTCTGGCACACTGTTTGGGATCATGTCGGCCACTTTTCATGACGACCCCCGCTTCCCTCGTCGGTTCGTATACAGCGACAATTGCTGGCTGGATGATCGCAAAATGATGATGCGAGTCGTCTCACAGCTTGGCTATCACGGACGCATCAAGCGGTCTCTGTTCGCTGAGTTCAACTTCACGGAGGAGAACGGGCTCATCTTTATCGGTGCGTCCTTCGATCCGTTCTGGACCGGCGACATGAATGTCCCACCGAAACCAGCACACGCCACCTGGGGCGATTAGCCAGGTTCGCAGCCGTTCCCCGCACTGTATGCGCGCGGAACGGCTGTTTTCTTTTCTGATATACTACATTTATGATCCTACAAGTCGGCGTCAAAGTCTTTCTTAAAAAAGGAAACTCATACTTGCTTGTTAAACGTTCTCAAGAAAAATACAAAGGAGCAAAAGGCTCTTGGGATATTGTCGGTGGTCGTATTGAGCCAGGAACTGAGTTGATTGAAAATCTCAAGCGTGAAGTCAAAGAAGAAACCCAGCTTGAAATCACTTCCGAACCACTGCTGATCACAGCTCAAGATATTATTCCTAATCCAGAAAAGCACGTTGTTCGTTTGACCTACATTGCAGAGACAATAGGTGAACCACTTCTTGATACTTCAGAAAATGTAGAGTATAGATGGCTCACGCTAAAAGAAATGCAGGAGCAAGATGATTTGGATATCTATGTAAAAGAAATCGTCAACTCAAATTTAAATGAAAGACTTTAGTCCGTTAAAAATAGGTGTTGTCGTTATTGTTGCCTTGTACTTTTTCAACATTGTCCTCCACCCTACTGACTGGCACTTTATCGACAATATCAATCTCATATTCCACGAAGCTGGCCACCCGATCATGATGTTCTTTGGTGAGTTTCTACATGCTGCAGGAGGAACCATCTTCCAAATCGGTATTCCTGCTTTTATTGCCTTTTACTTCTGGAAACGAGAAGAATTCTTTTCAGCCTCACTCATTCTCTTTTGGGTCGGACAAAACTTTATCAACGCCTCTGTCTATGCCGGTGATGCGATTGTCCAAAACCTACCTCTACTAGGCGGTGACAGTGTAAACCATGATTGGACAGCGACGCTTTCGATGCTAGGCATCCTGAAATACACTCCTCTTGTGGCTGATATCCTTTTTTATATCGGTCTCCTGATCATATTGGCAGCAACGTATTTTTCTGTTAAAGTAAGTTTTACAAAGGCAAACCTGCGCGGTTAGCTCAGTTGGTAGAGCATCTCATTGACGTTGAGAGGGTCAGAGGTTCGAATCCTCTATCGCGCACATGATCATCCTAGGAATCGAAACAAGCTGTGACGAAACAGCGTTGGCATTATTAGAAGTAAATGGAGACACATACCGAGTCATCGACAGCGTCATCCATTCACAGATCGACCTCCACAAAGAATTTGGTGGAGTCTTCCCCATGCTTGCAAAACGAGAGCATGAAAAGAAACTCCCTATTCTCTATAAGAATCTAATAGAAAAAAATCCAGTCAAAATCGATCGGATCGCCGTGACTTTTGGACCAGGATTGGAACCTGCATTGTGGACTGGTATCGTCTTTGCACAAAGCCTTGGTTTCCCTATCGTCCCTGTAAACCATATGGAGGGACATATCTTTGGTAGCCTCATCGATCAAGAAAATCACAAACTGCTACCGGTACAATTTCCCGCACTCTGCCTCCTCATAAGCGGTGGACATACCGAACTAGTCCTCATGGAAAAATATGGCTCTTACAAAATCCTCGGCAAGACTCGCGACGATGCAGTCGGCGAAGCATATGACAAAGTGGCACGCATGCTCGACATCTCATATCCAGGTGGACCAGAGATCTCAAAGCGTGCTCGTGCGCAACGTGATCAAAACATTACCCCAGAAATCACTCTACCCCGCCCGATGGTCCACTCAAAAGATCTAGATTTTTCTTTTGCAGGATTGAAAACCTCGGTACTCTACGCCCTCAAAGAACGAAAAGAAATAGTTGGATTAGAGCGAGAATTTGAACAAGCAGTCACTGATGTTCTCGTCTCAAAAACAAAAGATGCAATCGAACAATACGGACCTCAGTCACTCATCATCGGAGGAGGCGTAAGCGCAAATACGTACATTCTAGAAAACCTAAAGACTCTAGGCATCCCTACTTACACCCCGGACAAACATCTATCAGGAGACAATGCAGTCATGATTGCACTTGCTGGAGCTTTTGGAGAGGTAAAGACTGAGATAAAAGCAGAAGGTAACCTAAGTCTATAAAACAAAAAAACCGCCCGAAGGCGGTTTTTTTGTTTCTGTTATTTACAGAAAGGAGAGGCTATTGTATTCCAGATCTTTTTGAAGAATGATCCGATCTTTGATGGAGCTGCATCCTTTACGTTTGCAACGTTTTTACCACCGTCCTTGCTAACTTCTACATCGTCTGGGATCTTTGTATCGATCTTTGTCTTTGTAGGAGCATCAAAGATAGTTCCAACTGCTGGAGCACCTGTCTTTGTGATAGTTGTACCAGTAGTCTTGTTAATCTTTACTTCAGAACCATACACAGCACGTGAACCGAGGATAGCTACTGGACGTACATAGTATGTAACGTTCTTAGCCATAGTAAATGTGTGTGAATGATTTGTAGTAGCACCTGTTACTGCTGTGCCTGCTGCATATCCATAGAATGAAGTTGCATTTGTAGGTGTAGCGAGTGATATAGGTCCGTAAACAAGCATACCTGTAGCTGCTGGAGTTGTATCCCAAGTTACAGTAGCTTTATCGCCGACTACGTTTACTTTTACGTTAGTAAGAGCAATAGTTGTTCGGTAACCACCACCGCTTGATCGGCGTGATGATTTTGATGAGCCGTTTGATCCATTACCATTTCCAGTAGATGAATCTACAGTTCCAGCTGAGTTCCCATTTGACTGGGTACCTGGTCCAGTACCTGCAGTTCCTGCAGAGTTACCATTTGACTGTGTACCAGGTCCGGTTCCAGTAGTTCCAGCTGAGTTCCCATTTGACTGAGAAGTCGGAGCGCTGTTTGCACCTGCTGAGCTACCGTTTGACTGTGAACTAGGTGCAGCGAAAGCTACAGATCCGAGTGCAAGGACGGCAACAAGAGCAGAACTCACGATTTTGATAATGTTTTTCATAGTTTTTACTTAAAAATAAAAAAGGCTTTCAATAACCTTTATGTAGCACAGTATATCATAGTATAGGAAAAAGTCAATACCTTTTTATGCATAAAAAGAATCAGCGCCGCCTCGTGAGAAGCAGCGCTGTGTAGGCCATCTTTGGGCCCGAATTTACAGTCCGATGGACTGGAAGAACTCCATGGGTCCATCGACAGAGAGAAGAACTTCCTCCGTCCCGGTCACGTTCCCAATGAAGCGCATCTCCCTCGACATCAGGGACTCGTACCCGACGATCGCATAGCTGCGCCCCGGATTTCCCAAGGGATGCCCGAGAAGGGCGCTCGCACCCTGAAGCTCGATGAAGAGCTGCGGGTAAAGCACGCCGTAGCCCGTGGACGAAATCGTCGACAGCGCCGAAACCCCTGCAATCGAGGTCTTCATGGTGATATCGAAACGGTCGTTGTCGACCTCGACCCACTGCCGCACCTCGGGGAATGAGGCGGTGTAGCTCTTGGTGGCGACGAGGAGGACAAAGAAGTCCACCTCACGCGTCGCGGGACCGGACGTGACAAACTCATTGTTGAGAATGCCGATTGCCGTGGGCGCGTACGCAGCCTGCCCGAAGGTTTGGATTTCGTTCAAGTTGACGTCCTGCGGACAGGTCACTTCGGTAACGAGGTCCGAAAGTCGGACCTTATTGCCTTGCCGAGGAAACACCATGATCACATTCCACGGAATTCGCTCCAGCGAAGTTGTCAGGTGCTCGGCGACGAGGGTGAAATCCATCGCGCTATTGGTCGGGAAATTCCCGTTGATGATGCCGCGGGCCACACCACTGGCGAAATCCGAGAAGTTCGGATTCGTCTTGGTCGGCCCTTCGACCCAAAAACTGACGATGGTCGTCCGCGGCCCAACAATGGGGCCGGGCTCGGAGGCGCGGCTGATGCCATGCCGTTGGAGCAGGGGTCCCTCGAGCAGTTGAATTCCGTCACCAAACTTGGCGTTGGACTGAACTGCGGGGGCCGCACTGACGGTGACGATGGCCGCGAGGGCCACCATGAGACTGGCGATGAGTTTTTTCATGAGAGAAGAAACGTGACGAGGATCTTTGTTTGCCGTCGAGGTATAAAACGCACATAGCACACGCTACGTACATACCCTTCGGACCTGTGGCAAACCTTATCATATTCTATGGACAAAGTCAAGTACCTGTGATATACTATTTTTATCGAAGTCAGACGTCCCTGAAACCGTGTGTCAGGTGGTCTGACTGAGATACCCCGCCCTGCGAATGTAGGTGACGGGGTTTCTTTTTTTTGCTATATTTAGAGCCATGCATGATAAATTTCTAAAGCCCTATTCCCCTCTCGAAACTGAGGACCGTATATATGAGGGATGGCTCAAAAGTGGATACTTTAATCCCGACAATCTCCCTGCTCGCCACAAGGAGCCTTTTTCTATCGTTCTTCCACCGCCAAACGTAACAGGGATACTGCACATGGGTAGTGCCCTCATGATCGCTATTGAGGACATCATGGTTCGCTATGCACGTATGCAAGGAAAGAAAACTCTCTGGATCCCAGGAACTGACCATGCAGCTATCGCTACCCAGTCAAAAGTAGAAAAAGAAATCCAAAAAGCAGAAGGTAAAAGCCGACACGACCTCGGTCGCGAAGAACTACTAAAACGTATCGATGCCTTTGCAAAAGAAAGCCACGATCACATAGTCCACCAGATTCGCAAGCTCGGCGCATCAGTCGACTGGTCTCGTGAAGCATTTACTCTGGACGAACAGCGGAATCTCGCAGTGCGAACCGTTTTCAAAAAAATGTATGATGACGGTCTCATATATCGTGGGTACCGAGTAGTAAACTGGGATCCAAAAGGACAAACAACTATTTCTGATGACGAGATCGTATACGAAGAGCGAAGGGCAAAGATGTATACGTTTAAATATTCAAAAGACTTCCCTATTTCTATTTCCACCACTCGACCTGAGACAAAAGTAGGAGACGTAGCAGTTGCAGTACACCCTACGGATGAGCGGTACAAGCAGTATATTGGAAAAGAGTACGATGCAGTTTTTGCTGGCGCACCGATTCATATAAAAATCATCGCAGATGAAAAAGTAGAAAAAGAATTTGGTACCGGAGCACTCGGTGTGACACCAGCCCACAGCATGGTGGACTATGAGATAGCACAGCGACACGATCTCGAGATAAAACCAGTGATCAATGAGTATGCGAAACTCACCGTATCAGATTTTGCTGGAAAGAAAACTTCAGAGGCACGCGAACTTATCGTCGAATGGATCAAAAAAGAGGGACTTTTGGAAAAAGAAGAAGAGATCATACAGAACATCAGCACCGCAGAGCGTACTGGCGGTATTGTCGAGCCTTTACCAAAGCTCCAGTGGTTTATCGATGTAAATAAAAAGTTCCGCGATGGTAAGAGCCTGAAAGATCTCATGCTCAAAGCTGGCGAAAAGATCGAGATTCTCCCTGATCGATACAAAAAAGTCTACTTCCACTGGATCGAAAACCTCCGCGACTGGTGTATCAGCCGACAGATCTGGTACGGACATCGTGTACCTGTGTGGTACAAGGGCGATGAGATATATTGTGACATCACGCCACCACAAGGCGAAGGTTGGAAACAGGATGAGGATACCCTCGATACTTGGTTCTCATCTGGTCTATGGACTTTCTCTACCCTCGGCTGGCCAGACAAATTTGATAAGCAGTATCACCCAACAACTATCATCGAAACTGGTACGGATATCCTCTTCTTCTGGGTTGCTCGTATGATTATGATGAGCGAATACATCCTAGGCGAAATTCCTTTCAAAACAGTGTACCTACACGGTCTTGTTCGTGATGAAAAAGGCCGCAAGATCAGCAAATCTCTCGGAAACAATATCGATCCAGTAGATATGGCAAAAAAATACGGCGCAGATGCTACACGTATGTCCCTCATCGTGGGAGTAGGTCCAGGAAATGATAGCAAAATAGGTGAGGATAAAATAAAAGGCTACCGAAACTTTTCAAACAAACTTTGGAACATCACTCGGTTTATCTACACAAACTGTTCATCGACAGAAAAACTAAACGAACGTGATCAAAAGATCATGGACGATTTTGATGCGCTTTTGAAAGAGATCACAAAAGAAATGGATGAATACAAGTTCTATCTCGTTGCAGAAAAGCTCTATCACTATGTTTGGCATGAGTTTGCTGACAAAATACTTGAAGAGAGTAAAACAATACTCGATCCAAGTAGACAAAGTTTGCTTTTGCAGATTCATAAGAAAATTTTGATCGCCCTCCACCCTTTTATGCCTTTTATCACAGAGGAGATCTGGTCTACAAACGAGAAATCCCCACTCATTATCGAACCTTGGGTGATATAATAGGTGCATGAATGTAACTGCAGTTTCTCTCGCTCTTCTGTCAGGAGTATTACCAGCGCTATTGTGGCTTTGGTTTTGGCTTCGCGAAGACAATCTCCACCCTGAGCCTCGTAGCCGTATTTCAAAAACATTTTTGGCTGGAATGCTGTCGGTCATCATTGTATTGCCGATCCAAATGCTCATTGCTGACCATACGAGTAAAGGCTCATCTGAACAGTATCTTTTATGGGCTTTTACTGAAGAATTTTTAAAATTCTCAGCGGCATTTATTGTGGCACTATCTACTGATATTATCGACGAGCCTATCGATACTATTATCTATATGATTACGGCTGCGCTTGGTTTTGCTGCGTTAGAAAATGCGCTGTTTGTATTAAAACCTATTATGGACGGTAATATTGTAAGTACGATCGTGACTACCAACCTCCGCTTTATCGGTGCATCACTTCTACACATAGCTTCATCTGCATCTATCGGACTTTGTATTGCTCTCGCATTTTATGAAAACTCAAAGATAAAACATTTGGCTGTTTTTACTGGACTTATCCTCGCGACGGCATTGCATACTCTCTTTAATCTCTTTATAATAGAAGCATCAGCATTTGGAACCCTCACTATATTCAGTGTTGTGTGGCTTGCAGTGGTTGTACTGATGCTCTTATTTGAAAAAGTAAAAACTATTAAACCTCATTATGTCTAAAAAATCTTTTTTTGAACGTCTGACCGGAACCGTAAAGCTTGATGAAAGCGAGTTTGACGAACCAGCTCCAAAGATAAAGACAAAAGAACGCGAGGTTGAAGAAGAAACAGGATCATCTCCTTTTGAGCCCGAAGAAAAAGTAGGACAGCTCACTGTAGATGTCTATCAGACAAACGATCACATCATCGTCAAAACTATGGTTGCAGGTGTACGCCCAGAAGATCTCGACATCACTATCACTCGTGATATGGTCACTATCCGCGGCAAGCGTGAGGAGGATCGTGTCATCCAAGACGACAACTATTTCATCCGCGAGCTCTATTGGGGCGCTTTTGCTCGAACTATTACCCTTCCAGAAGAAGTAGACGTAGAAGAATCAGACGCGATCGAAAAGCACGGTCTTTTGATATTGAAACTGCCTAAACTAGACAAAAAGCGACAGACAAAGCTGAAGGTAAAGACTATATAACGATTAGTGTGCCGAGAACCAGATTTGAACTGGTGACCTATCCCTCTTCAGGGGAGCGCTCTACCAACTGAGCTATCTCGGCTTATATTTCTTTTAAGAATTGCTGCAAATCACTCACCTTTTGCGTATCTCCTTTTGGAGATCTCATGAGGGTGCTTGTAGACACTCCCAATGACTCCATAAATGGCTGGATAAAGTAGTATGCCCCAAATGTAAGTGCAATGATGACTACCCAGTATCCGTATTTGATGACTCTGTCCCAACGTTGAGCATTGCGAAGACTGCGGAGCATCTTATTGTTCTCCTCGGCCAGTTCGTGTGTTTTAAACAAAAGATCACGCTCTTCTGGGGTCATGGGATGAGTATAGCAGAAAGTGCTTTAAATTAACAGTTTAATGGCATCGGTATTGAGTGTGTACGCACGGACAAATGAATCGTCAACATGAGCGTACAATATAGCTGTTCCATCGCCATGTTCTACTAATTGGCTCGCAAATGTAATGATTTTTGCCTCAGTGTCTTGGATAAACGGCTCAGGCGAAACCCACTCGATCTTTCCCTCTTCATAGTTGTAGATAAAAAGACCGATGCTGAATGTTTTATAAAGAACTTTGCCGTCTACTATCTCATTTTTCTCTCTACCGTTGATGATTCCGAGTCTTTTTCCTTCTCCAACATCAATAAATTCTTTTGAAAACAAAGGCCCTGGTGAAGCATCTTTTCCAATCCATGGAATATCGTGATCGTTTGGATCAAACGCAAAATCACCAAACTCCCATGGACCGTTCATATCTTTTGCGATCGCAACTCGAGTGCCATGCGCTGATTCTACAAGGTTTAGCCGTACTCCGCTCGAATTTATCGGAGCAATCGAAACTTCTTTTGCTCCTCCGAGTGAATCTTGCATCAAAACTGGCATCGTCATCTCCAAAGTATCAAGATCTTTCCCTACAGCATGGCCCAAATATATCTTAAACTTTGCTTTCGGTTCGGTAGGTGCGAACGGGATAGTAAAATACACATGAATATCGTCACCTTCCCACCAAATATCCGGGTCTTCGAGACCGATAAAATCAAAGCCCCCTTCCGGTGTTACTTTTTTGATAATCTCTTCCTCATTTTTTATCTTTAGTTGTTCCCCAATCGAAAAGGTGCCATTTGAGTTTTTGTTTATTTTATGAAGAACACTACGATCAACATTCCCTCTGTACAGCAGATTCCCCGAGCGGCTCGTAATACAGCGGATGATACCCACTTCGTAATTGCTACGAGGGTCTAGTGTAATTGCCATCACATGTTTAAAAGTAGTATCCGAAATGATCCTACCGTCATGCTGTATGTATGGCTTTTGCATGTGCCCCTATCAGGAATCGAACCTGAAACTATCCCTTAGGACGGGACTGTTATATCCATTTAACTACAAGGGCCGACTCTGAGAGTCTACTTTACGCCTAGGAGAGCTGCAAGTTCTGTTTCTTCAAAACCTACCATGATTTTGCCATCTACATCGATCACTGGTACTCCCATCTGTCCTGATTTGTCTACCATCTCCTTTCTCTTTTCTAGATCTGTACCGACATTGTGCTCGGTATACGCGACGTTATGCTTTTTCATAAAGTCTTTTGCAAGTCCACAATAATGACAGGTTGCTGTTGAATATATGGTTACGTTTTTCATATTTATAGTATATCAAAAAAATCTAAAATTTTCTGCCATAATGTCTTTTGAGTCGGTACACTAATGTCTCGTTTTACCTCATCGTTGATGATGATAGCGACCTGTTCTCCTGGTTTTGTAGCTCGGAACTTGCTACGGATTTCGGCCTCTACCCCTTTGTCTGTCTGTAAATAGTCTACGGAAGCCTGTATAGCTCGCTCGCGATCGTCTAGACGCTTTGACTCTTGGATAACCTGGTTTAAGCTTTGTCGGCTAATAGCTTGTTTGTGGTACACCCTCCACGTTGCCTGCAAAAGAAAAACAAAAACGAGGAATAAAAAGAATATCATCGTCCGAGAATAGAGGATTTTGCGTATTTTCTTTTTCTGTTCAAATTCTCTCATTTTTATAGTATACTACACGACATGTTATTCCACAGAAATACACAGAAAGGTATCCAATGGGTGGCTGCAATCGTAGCATTGCTAGTGATTGTAAGCATGATCATGCTCTATATGCCAGGGCTTTTCGTTTAGCCACTATTCGTCACCAATTCTCATCATCTTTACGTAGACATCATGAGTGATGTTTACTTTTCCGATGTCTGCCATCTTCTTTTTACCTTCCTTCTGCTTTTCTCGTAGCTTCATCTTTCGTGTGATGTCTCCACCATACATGTGTTGAGTTACGTTTTTCTTCATACCAGAGATAGATTCTGAAGCGAGGATTCTACCCATCGCTTTTGCTTGGATTTTGAGAGTAAACATCTGACGTGGGAGTACTTTGTGGAGCTTTTCAACTGCTAGTTTTGCTTCTTCCTCGACACGACGTCGCGACACCACTCGAGTAAAAGGAACAACAGGATCATCCGCGACGAGCATATCCATACGCACCACATCAGCTGGGAGTAAGTCTCCGACTTCGTATGAGATAGACGCGTAACCAGAGGTAAGGCTTTTTACTTTATCGAAAAATCCTCGCATAAGCTCGCGAAGCGGCATATCTGCATGCATCGAAGTTCGATTTCCAAACTGGAGTGTCTCACCCGACATCGCTTCGTGTTCGTAGAGGAGGGTGCTCAATTTTCCAACATATTCGTGTGGAGTGAGGATTTTGAGATGTACCCACGGCTCTTTCACCTCTTGGACCAAATGATCATCAGGGAAAAGTGATGGCGAGTACACGGTTTCAGTTTTTCCATTTCGTAGTGTGACGACATACGTGATGCTTGGGATCGTAACAACAAGCTCTAGATTAAATTCGCGACGGAGACGCTCAGTGATGATCTCGAGATGGAGCATACCGAGGAACCCACAACGAAATCCACGACCCAACGTACCAGAACTTTCTTCTTCGTAGGTATATGATGAGTCAGACAGAGATAGCTTACCCAATGACTGCTTTAGAAGGTTGATATCATCCTGACTTTCTGGATATATAGACGCCCACACCATCGGGATCGGCTTCATATATCCTGGCAATGCAGGTAGGCCACTGCGCTCGTGAGAAATAGTATCTCCGACCGATGCGATTCCTGGCTCTTTGATACCAGTCACGATATATCCGATCTCACCTGCACCCAAAACCTCGACAGGTATGCCCTCCGGACTAAAAATACCGACTTCTAATGCCAGAAAAGTCCGCTCAGCGACAGTAAACTGCAGCTTTTCATGACGGCGCACCTCGCCATTCATCACTCGGACGTAGACGATCACTCCTTTGTGACTTGAATACTGAAAATCAAAGACGAGTGCTTGTAGTCCTTTATTTTCTTTATTTGGACTAGGAATTCTTTTAATTATCTCTTTTAAAAGCTCCACTACTCCCTCTCCAGTTTTTCCAGACACACCGAGGATAGTTGTCGGATCGATATTGAGTGTCTCTGCAATTTCTATTTTGACCTCATCGATACGTGCTAGTGGTGAGTCGATTTTTGATACAACCGGGATGATGGTGAGGCCCGCTTCTTTGGCCATATTGAGTGTGGTCAGTGTCTGTGCCTGGACCCCCTGCGTTGCGTCTACAAGGAGGATACAGCCCTCTACCGCCTTCAACGCTCTCGATACCTCATATGAGAAATCGATGTGCCCTGGCGTGTCTATAAGGTTCATCACATGCCCTTCAAAAAGCATGCGCACTGGCTGCATTTTGATAGTGATTCCACGCTCACGCTCAAGCTCCATACTGTCGAGCACCTGGTCCTGCATCTTTCGCTTTTCAATAGTATGCGTCAGCTCAAGCATACGATCGGCCAAGGTCGATTTGCCATGGTCAATATGAGCAATGATGCTAAAGTTCCTGATTTTAGTGATATCCATTGTATGGTGATACTACACTATATGTTCCCTATCTTCAACATATACCTTGGTCTGGAATATCTTTTGATGCAAGGTAACCCAGACGTCGTGTAACTCTTTACTCTTGAGCAATTTGAGGACAATACCCCATGTGATAATACCGACGATACCTGCGATAAGGCCTTGGAAAAAGACTCCTGGTAATGTATTTAGATCAAAGACATTGTCGAGTAGTCCAAGCATATGGTAGGTCACAAATCCCATGATCATGGAAGCGCCGAAAGACTGGAAACTCACTTTCTTTACCACACACGAAAGTCCTGGGAAATCTTTTTCAAAAAGAACCCACAATAGACCGGCATTGATGAGCGAAGCGAGTGAGTAACCAAGTGCTAATGAGATTACAGAAGTTCCTGTAAGCCCCTCAATGCGCAAGAGTGCCTCCATGAAATCGGTAAACATCGTACTTACTGAGAAGAAGTACAGTGAAAGATACGAGATAGCTACGATGAGCACTGCCCCAACTAGATTTATGATCAACGGTTTTCGAGTCTTGCCAGCAGCATAATAACCGCGCACAAATAAAAGCATGACGCTCTGAGCGACAACTGACACGACGAATATTGCGAGACATGCAGCGGTGAGACGAGTATCGTTCCAGTTAAAGTTTCCAGAACCCAATATAGTTCGGACGATCTGAGCACGCAAGATTATAAACAGAATCGTAACAGGTAGTGACCAAAATATAATATGGCGAAGTGAAGTAACGATATTTGCGATGAAATCTTCGATATAGCCATTTGCAAAATACTTTGAAAGAGTTGGAAATGCGGCGAGAGAATAACTTACACCGATAATCGCTAGTGGCACAGACTGAATGTTCCACGACAGGTTGAAAACAGCAATAGATCCAGCGACCATCCGTGATGCGAGTGAGGTGAGTGCGACGAGGGCAATACTTGAAAAAGCCAGAGTGAGCGTACGTGGCAACGATAGCAACAATACTCGCTTTATCGAAACCCAATCGATATTGAAGGTGATGCTCGGCGCCAATTTCCTTTCAAATATAAATGGCAATTGCAAACTAAGATGGAACAATGAGCCGATGAGCACACCGAACGCTATCCCTTTTAGTCCAAAGAACGGATACAACCCTACTACTCCGACGATAATGCCAAGGTTGTAGACAACTGGGCTCATAGCATATGAAACAAAACGCTGGTGTGCTTGTGTGATGCTACCCAAGAAGTTTGATATACCGAGGAGTATCGGCTGCAAAAGTAAGATCCGGGTAAGCATGACTAACTCCCCCTGAGAATGCATCGTCGGATACAAATACCGTAATATATTTGGAGTAAATATAGCAACGACCAGACTGACACCGATCATGATAAAAGCAAAAACAGAAAATATACTGTTTATAAATCTCCTTTCTTCTTCATAACTTTTACCAAATCGCTCAATCAAGAAAGGTACGAGGACGGATATCGATACAATCGAAGCGATACAAGCAAAGATAAGGTCAGGAATCTTGAATGCAGCGTAGTATGTGTCGAGCACCTGTCCTGCACCAAACATATGTGCAAACAAACGATCACGAACTAGTGCGAGGATCTGTGATAAGAAAGAGAAAAAGGCAAGCAAATACGCGGCCTCATGGAGACCACGTATTTCTCTGTTTAATAGATCAAAGATCCTCTTGACCATACTAACGAGTTTTAACCTTTGGTGTGGTTTTCTTGTCTATAGAGTCCTTGACCGGTGGTGTCTTTGCTTTTTCTGGACTCTTTACCGCCTGGAATGGTGATCTACCAGCTTGTAGTGCCGCAAGAATATCAGCAACTTCTTTATTATCAGGGTTAAACTTTTGTATTTCAGCAAACTGTGCTGCTGCCTCTGGATATTTGCCGAGTCGAGCGAGAGCTAGACCGAGGAAGTAACGTGCATTTGAGTACTCAGGATTGAGCTCGACTGCTTTTGAAAGTGCGAGGCCAGTATTTATGTTGTCACCTTCATTGTAGTAAAGGAGTCCGAGCTGGAAGAATATTGTAGGATCTTGAGGATTGAGCTGAGCGAGAACAAGAAGTGAAGTGATTGCATCTTTGATAGACTTCTCTGCTACCTGGATCTGAGATAGAAGGAAGATTGCATCGCTATAATTGTTTTTTACTTGTAGGGCACGACCGATAAAAGTCTTTGCTTCTGGTAACTTGCCCATTGCCACTTCGATCTGTGCTGCGGATAGATATATAGATGGATTTCCTGGATTTAGAGCTGCAGCTGAAGCGTATGATTTCATCGCATTGTCATATGCACCTGACACCTTTGCTGGAATGACTGACTCATATATACGAGCTTGAGCGATGTAGTTTTGATAATTTAGTTTATCAAGATTGATAAGAGCATGAGCCGTACTAACTCCATCTTCCAAATATGCCTTGAGAGTATCTACTGTTTTTTGATCGACACTTTTTACTGTAGTTAGGAATCGTGAAGTCTTGAGAGCAATCAATTCTGTTTTCCCTTGGAGATAAAGCTCTCGGTTTACCTTACTCATCGCTTTGTCGACATACTTTTCAGCATCGTCGATGTTTCCTGTTGTCGACATGATAACGAGTGCTTGCTGATAGTTGTAAGCAGCCAATGTTCGTCGAACAAAGAATATAAATGAAATCAACGCCAAGATAGCAGCAATTGTTGCAACAATTCGAACAAGCAACAACTTTCTTGAAGTGCTTCCCTCTGTATTACCATAGGTGATCAATCCTTCTTGATGTAGGCCGATTACAAATAATGCAAATATCACGCAGCCGAGAACGGTCACTGAAAATGATGGGGTATACAATATACTCAAGATCACTCCATATATAGTAGTTACAGTACCAGTTGCTAAGACAAATTTGTGTATAGGGTCAGATGAAGTGTGTCGGTACACCTTGTAGCTGTATCGGGCAATCGCAAACAAAAGGAAGAGTATTGCCACAATACCCACTATTCCCAATGTCACTGCAAATGAAGTGAGATACGATACCCCAGAGAAGAAGTCGACTGACCAGAATACGGTCTGATTTATTGAGGCTGGCTTTGTACGCAAGTATTCATTTAGGAATCTATTTGGTCCAACACCAAAGAATGGTGCATCGCTAAGTGTCTGAGTTGCGATGTCGGTTGAAAGCTCCCAAGATGGTCGAACATCAATCTGATTTATATCAAAATTCTTTGCAATTGGATCTGCAAGCTTTGAGTTGAATATTGCAAACAGAACAACAAGAATAAACAAGACGATAGTATTTATCGATATTTTTGAATGTTTCTTTGTGTAGAGGCCGACGAGCAAGATGACGAATGCAAGTGCATACCAAACACTTGAGAAACCGACGATAACTGTCAAAACAAGTGCGATCACACCAGTCACATATAGCAGCACTCGAACAGCTTTGCTAAATGACATAAGCTCGAGACCGATATATGAGACAAGTAAGATAAAGCCGAAGTAAACTCCTAGATCATTCCACTGGCCAAGTGTGTTTGCGATCTGGCTACCAAACAAACCTCCAAATGAAAGAAAGTTTACCCCAAATAGCAATCGAGAGATATGGAATAGTCCGAGAACCACACCACCCAAAACAACCGAACTCAATAGAGCAAGAATGCGCTCTTTTGTATTTGCGAGAATAGTAATCGTGTATACAAATGCGATCGCGAGAACTGCAAATAGGACGGTTGTAGTCTCAGTTCCTACTGCAAAGAATGATTTGTATATCCCTCCTGTTGATATTGCAGCTACCCCCGACAAGATAAATGCCAAGACAACTGACAAGCTCGCATAGGTCAAAATACCTTTTGGATATCGTATCTTCCCTGAAGATATCCCTGTGATCAAAACAAGTAAAAAAGAGAGTGCAGTACCGATGCTGAATATGCTGGTCTTCAACATATCGAGCGGCAATACCTTCGGTGACAGAAAGGCAATAGGTATCAAAAACACTACTGCGAGGACGATCCAAAACGCTATTTTTTCTAGTTTAATCATTGGGAACAATTATCTTAATAATGCCCATAATTATATCAGAAAAAAGCAAAAACCACAGTGTGTAACTGTGGTTTTTGATGTTGCTGTACCGATAAGCCGAATTTTGTACTCCGCCGGTTGGCGGAGCGACAACCATTTATCTGGGATAGGTGTTACCACCTACCTCAAGCGGCACTCTCCCCGCCAAAGGGCGGAGAGCACGGCCTTGCACAGGGATAAGGATTTAGCCGTTGCACTCCCACTAAAGGGATTCGTCACTGTTCGCACCTCTAGGATTGCTCCCGGTGGGCGTTACCCACTACCTGTCTGCATGTATAAATACATGCCTGTGTTCGGACTTTCCTCTATATATCTTGCGAAATACAGCGGTTGTCTAGTACAACAAAAATATTATAACACACGTTCTACTTCTTTTCAACCTTTCCTGCATGAGCATTTACCTCATAGCTGGTGTTTTGTGACTCGAAAAAGTTTACGAGCTCAAATACATCAGTAGCGGTGCTCATCCATTTTGCTGGGTTGCTTACATTGTAGTGCTTTGGGAAGCCGAGCTCCTCCAAACGTCGGTCTGTTACGTATTGCACGTACTGGTTTACATAATCAGCATTGAGTCCGAGAATACCATTTGGAAATAGATCTTTGTTGTAAGCTACTTCTTTGTCTACTCCTTCGATGATAATGTTACGAATCTCATCCGCGAACTCTGGTGTCACCAAGTCTTGATTTTCCTCAAGAATGTTATGGATCAATGTGATACCGAACTTGAGGTGTAGACTCTCGTCTCTGATCACCCAGTTGATCATCGAACCGAAGTTTCGAAGCTGATTTCGCTGGCGGAATGATAGTGCTACCATAAATCCTGAATAGAACCAGATTCCTTCCATCACGATATTTGTTGCAACAAGGTTTCGGATGAAATCTTTCTTCCCTTCTATACTGTCTATATCCAATTTTTCATCAATCATACGAGTCATGTACTTGTTGATGTAGTCCTCTTTCGCCTTCATTGAAGGTGTTTCAAGATGGATCTTGTACACACTTTCACGATCGAATGGGAATGTTTCGAGTACGTACTCGAAAGAGACACAGTGGTTTGCTTCTTCCCACATCTGCTTTGCAAGGTACAAGTGACATTCAGGTGACTTGAGATATGGATATATTCCAAGTGCGATAGAACGGTTTACAATAAGTTCCGCAGGGTTAAAGAATGCCATAAGGAACTTTACTGCATGTCGCTCATCTTCAGTCATCTTTTCCCAGTCGTCTAGATCTTCTTTCAATGCAATTTCATGCGGGAACCATGTATTGCGTACTGCTTGGTTATACAAATCATACGCCCAAGGGTATTTTATTGGGTGCAGACTGGTATCTTCAGGCCGAGCCTTTCCGATAAGCATAATATTTAATTGTTAAAAACGAGTAATTAGGCGCACGAATCACACAAAGCACGTTCTGCCGGGTCTACTGGACACACGTTTGGTTTGTTTTTTACTGTAACAACTGCTACTTCTTCTTGCTCGTTATCGATTCGGTCACGCATCGGAGCATTTGCAGCTGGAACCTTAACGAAGTTGTCCACTGCAACGGTTACTGGTGATACGACGGTCGGCATCGGCGTCGGTATTGCCTCTTTCTGAAGAACTAATTCCTCCACCTTTGGAGCAATCTTTGTCGCCACTGCTGCGAAGCCAATTTTACCAAGCTTTTCTGATTTGTTAACCTTGACAGTACTCTGCTCTGCAGTGTGTCGTGGCTTCATGTGCAAGTAATAAGTAGACTTGAGACCTTTTTTCCATGCATCTTGATAAATCTTCATGGTTTCTTCGATATCTCGAGTCTCCAAATACATATTTCGTGAGAGTGCTTGATCTACCCACTTTTGTGCACGTGCTGCAACCTCGATGATCGCATGTGCTGAGGTTGTAAATGCTGTTTTATACAAATCTTTTGTGTGCTGCGGAATCTCTGCAATATCAGAGATATCCCCCTGCTTCTCGATAATCTCATCACGCACTCTCTCCCAGAGCCCCATGTTCTTTAGATCTTTTACGAGGTTATGGTTGATATCCATGTATTTTCCAGAGATTTTGTTTCGTGAAAATACTTGTGCAAATCGAGCGTCGATACCTGGGGTAGTTCCAGCAACGAGTCCGATATTTGCGTTTGGAGCAACTGCCATGAGTGTAGAGTTTCGCATACCCTGCTTTACTTTATTTCTCAAAATCTCCCAGTTGAGTCCCTTGTGTCGGCTTTCTTTTGGAATCGAAAGTGTCATACCGCGCTGCGCCTCGAGTGTAGCGATAGAATCGACAGGTACCTTTCCTTTTGACCATTCTGAACCTGCAAAATGTTTGTATGAACCTCGCTCTTTTGCAAGGTTGGCACTTTCATCGATCGCCATATAGCTCACAAACTCGAATATGCGGTCAGCAAAATTCCATGCGTGTTCGCTGTCGTATGGCATACCAAGTTGCTCGATAACATCTGCAAATCCCATCACCCCAAGACCCATGGCTCGGTTCTCTTGATCTGATTTTGTTGCCTGCGGAATAGGAAGTACGTTTATATCGACAAGGTTATCAAGGAATCGTACAGCTGTACGTACTGTTTCTTCTAGTTTTGCCCAATTTACTTCTTTGTTGCTTACGTGAGCAGCAAGGTTTATAGAAGCAAGGTTACAGACGGCTACATTGTCCTTGTCTTGCGGAAGAGTGATCTCTGTACACAAGTTCGACATGTGGATAGTACCTGTATTGTTGTTGAGTGCTCGGCCGTTTATAGAGTCTTTCCAGACCATCCAAGGGTGTGAAGTAGTCTGCAATGACACAGTCATCTTTCGATATAGATCACGAGCCCCGATCTTTTTGAAAGTTCTCAACTTGCCTTCGTTTGCCATGACAATATACTCTGCGTATCGCTTGCTGAAAGCATTTCCGTAGAGCTCACCGAGGTCTGCTGTCTCTGCTGGGTCGAACATGTACCAGTCTTCGTTTTTCTCTGCACGCTTCATAAACTCGTCTGAGATGTAAGCAGCAGTGTTTGCAGTTCGCATACGTAGGTAGTCATCTCCTGTTGGCTGTTTCCACTCTAGAAACTCGAGGAAATCCAAGTGCCATGTCTCCATATAGAAACAGAGAGCTCCCTTTTTCTTGCCTCCTCGCTGAATCGCTCGGATAGCTGTGTCCATGATCTTTGCAAAGGGGCCAGGGCCGGTAGAAGTACCGTTATTTGACTTTAGAGGTGATCCTGAAGCGCGCAGCTTGGTCATACTCACTCCGAGTCCTCCTGAGCCTTTTGAAAGCATCATCACGTCTGAAACTGACTGTGAAATGTGCTCCATGCTGTCGTGTACTTCCATGAGGTAACAGTTTGATAGTGCAGGATGAGTAGTACCCGCTCCTACGTTTGCAGATCCTCCAGCCAAATATTCGTGTCGTGAAAGCTTGTGATAGAACTTTTTAGCGTATTCGGTAGGGTTCTTTTCGTTGTATGACATACCCATAGCGATACGCATAAAGAAATACTGAGGTGTTTCTCGTGGGCTCTGATCGTCGTTCTTTAGTCCATAACGATTGAGAAGACCGTCGAGTCCTGCGTATTTAAATAGATCATCTCTTTCGATACTAAGGCAGTCTGCCAAATCACCAAGCTTGAACTTTGCCTCCATATCCGGGTGCAATTTGTTGTCTGCAACACCCTTTTTTATGTATGTAATAAAGCCATCTCGATGTTTTTTCTTTAGATCAGCAATATCCTCCTTGTTATAGTTACCGAGCACCTTTCGGTATACAGTTTTGAGCAAAAGTCGAGTAGCGACTTTGTCATATTCTGTGTCTTCTTTGATATTTTGGATAGCGGCATTGATTGTCGCGTAGTCGAGCTCGTCTTCGGTGATACCATCGTACAAAGTGAGTTGAGTCTCAGTAGCTATCTGAGTCACCAATGCAATAGGATCAGTAAGTCCAGCACATGCACGCTCTATCGAACGGTTAATTCTGTCGGCATTGAACGGTACACGAGAACCATCTGACCTAGTAATTGTGATACTCATTTTGAAGGTTTTTCTTAGCTAATAATTTTTTGGTCTCCTCATTTTACACCTTCGATGTACAAAAAAATCTGTGGATAACTCAAAAAAATACTACTGGAAAATAGATTTCCCACCACGACAACGTTGACAGCTTTATTTCCTCTCAAATTTTACTGTTTCTCCCACTTTTACTTCATTTCTATCTGTATATCCCGCATTTACTTCGATAGCAAAGCCTGCTCCAGTCTGTGGCTGGAATGTATTTGGATATGAAGAAACTGATACGCCTTTATTTATATCTACTATCTTGAAATTTTCATCGAGCCATATGATGTCTAGAGGGAAATACATGTCTTTCATCCACATTTTGTGTCGGTCTATCGTATCAAATACAAAGAGCATGCCCTCATCGTCACGGAGTATCTCACGCTTAGAAAGTCCCTTTTGACGGAGTTCCGGTGTATTTGCGACTGTTACGTTTAGCACGACCCCTGATGCAAAAGTGATTCGAGGTGGTCGATTTTTATAAAAGAAAAGCCAGCCAGCCCACACCACCAAAGCAAGCAAAATGAGTGAAAAAACAGTCGAACTTCCTTTTTGATAAAAATTGGAGTACATTAGGGTTACGGTACATATAGTATACCGCCTTATTCACTAATATAAAACTATGTTCTGCAACGTAAGTATTTGGGCACTTCTGGTTTCTACAATAGCAAGTTTGCTAGTGGTTACAACTTGGTATTCTGACTATGTTTTGGGTAAAAAGTGGAGATCATACATGGGTAATCTATTTACAACCCAGCCAAGCACAAAAAGCATGATCAAAATGTTTATTAGCCAGTTTGTACTCACCTTGATTACAAACTTTATCCTTGCACGAGCTCTATTCTATGCTGATGCAACTACATGGACACACGGTGTTGCTGTAGCTATTGCACTCTGGATCGGATTTGTAGCAACAGTCGAGGCTGGGACTATAGTCTGGGAAAAGAAGCCTTGGAAGCTTGCAGCTATAAATGCCGGTGCTTACCTCGTTACCTTCATTGTTTCAGCAGTCATTCTCTCAGTTTGGTAATAAAATAAATAAAAACCCCCAAACGGGGGTTTTTATTTTGCCATTTTACCAACTACCACTTGAACCTCCTCCACCTGACGAACCTCCGCCAAAGCCGCCGAAACCACCACCTGAGCTACCTCCACCACCTCGACCCCCGCCATTCCAGAATGTCACACCCTTTGTGGCTTCTTTTGAAAGAATAAAATCGAGCAATAGCCCAAAAAGGATTAGAATGATAGTGACAATGCCCCCAATTACAAGAGTATTAAAATAAAGTGAAAATATAATACCGAATACACCACCCAAAACACCCCCAAGCCACCAGGACTTTGTGGTTGCAAGTACCCTCAATATGATAGGAATAAGAAAGAATATAAAGAGGCTCCAGAAAGCTGGATCTCCTTCCTCGGCACTTGTTGACGAAGCCGGTGCTGTGTAAGAGCTATCAGTCAGCCCGATCAGTGCATCTACCCCTTTTGATATGCCCACATAATAGTCTCCTTTCTTAAACTCTGGAGTAATAACATTCCTGATGACGCTATCAGCCTCAGAATCTGAAATATACGGCTCTAGACCATATCCTACTTCGACTCTCAATTTTCTATCTTGGATAGCGATGAGAAGAAGAAGCCCGTTATCTTTATCTTTATTTCCAATACCCCACTCTTCAAACAATTTAGCTGCATAGTGCTCTATATAGTCGCCATCAAGCGATGGCACCACAACTACAGCAAACTCATTTGAAGTTGTTTGCTTAAATGTGCTTAGTTTCTGCTCAAGAGTGCTTTTTTGATCTGCAGTGAGGGCTCCAGCGAAGTCGCTTACAAAGCCTTGTGGTTTTTGATAAGCAAAAACCATCACCGGTAAGAGCAGTAAGATGGTTATAAGCTTTTTCATATATTAGAATTTGACCTGAGGTGCTGTTGCTGCAGCTGCATCTGCTTTGAAATATGATCGTTCTCCAAATCCAAAGATTGAAGCGACGACTGAGCCAGGAAATCTCTTTGTTCTGACATTGTATTCCTGGACTTTTTCGTTGTATCTGTTTCGCTCGATACTTACTCGGTTTTCGGTACCTGAAAGCTCTGCGATGAGTCCCTGCACTACTTCTACTGATTTCAATTGAGGATAATTTTCAACGACTACCAACAGTCTAGAAAGCGCAGACTCGACCTGAGATGCTGCGGCTGCTTTTTGATCTGGACTAGTTGCGCCTGAATATTTGCTTCGTGCTTCAGCAAGTGCGGTAAAGATTGCTTTTTCTTGAGCCATCGCACCTTTTACTGATTCGACGAGGTTTGGGATCAAATCAAAGCGTCGTTGATATGAAGTCTCCACCTGCGCCCACTGTGTTGTAATTGCTTCGTTGCTAGTTACCAATGAGTTGTACGTACCTCCCACCCAAAGAGCAAGGACGATTACGACAACACCTACAATAATCCATGTTTTATTTTTCATATCCATATTATATCGCATTTAGAGCTGCTCGTGTGAGAGGTCCGACATTGCCAGTCGGTGTTATGCCTTTGCTCATTTGGAATTTCTTAACTGCTGCTGCTGTTCTTGCCCCATAGAATGTAGTTTCATTTCCCAATGATCCCGGCCCCGAAGTCGTGATAACAAATCCTTTTGAATTCAAAAGCTTTTGCAATTTCAATACATCAGGATGGCTGACACCGATACTCAAGTCTGCTGTAAATGACGCGTTCGATCCTCCACCCGTCAGACGATTGAGTTCAGCAATCAATGCATTTAGTTGTGCTGTAAGAACTTTGATAAGTTCAGCATCATCATTTTTTGCCGGCGCATCACTCTTTGCACTAGGAGTTTCTTTCTTCTTTGGTTTTGGAGCTGGTTCTGATGTAGTTGGAGTTTCATCTACTGTATATGTTGAAAAGCCACTCACTGTAAACACTAGCGTACCGTTTGAGAATGACTCGATTACGCACTGTGGTGGTTCACAAACCTTTCCATCTCTCAGGATGCGAGGATTTGTTTCGGTTACATTGTACAAAGTTATTGTTGCTGGTTTATTTAGTTCTGGGATCGAGCTCGATTCAATGTGAACGGTCTTGTCAGAGATTGTTACATTTGAATCAATATCAATAAGGCCATTATCGCGTGACAGATCTACTGGATCTTTGAACTTGATCTTTCCTAGACCAGTTTTTCCTAATTCAAAGTTAGATACGTTCCGCAAATTATTGTTGAGTACTGGACGCAAATCAAATACAGTTATCTTTGGAGGGACACACCCAGCAGAGTTTATCTTTGATTCCAAAGTCTTTGGAGTGCCTTTACAGAGGTCAGAAGCATTTGGCACGCCGTCATTGTCGTCATCTGCTGATGGTGATACATTTGCTGCTGACTTTGGTACAGCAATCGTGATTACTCCATCATCTTTGCTTGTGGTCTTTCCATCAGAAACAGTAAATGTAAAGGTTTCCGTAGCATCAACTGCTGGACGTTTTTTGACCGTGTATACGTACTTACCCTCAATTTGTTTTGTAAGTTCCCCGTAGGTCAAGACGAGCTTGCTAGGTGTAAATGTCAGTGGATCATAGTCTGCATCTGTAGCTGAAAGATTTATATTTACCGAATCAGTTGTAGCTTTATAGTTTCCATCTACTGCAACCGGACGTCTATTCTGCGCAGTGGGCGCTGGGGTAACTGGAGTAGTGGTTTTTTCAAAATTTGCTGTAACCTCAACTTTTTCAGCGTTTATCGTTGCTTCACACACCATACCAGTACATGCCCCTGTCCAACCGGTAAATCTTGATCCACTGTCTGCAACAGCTGTCAAAGCTACCTTATTTCCAAAGAGCGCCAGTCGATTACAATCGGTTCCGCAATTTATACCCACTGATGCCCCCGTAACGACCCCAGATCCTGCTCCAGATTTTTTAACTGAAATTATATTTCTTTCAAAACTGAGATCTTTTAGACTCGTATTTTCGTATATAGTATCTGCTGTGACAAACGCATCCACTGCGAACTTCTTTCCATTTAATTCAGGTGAGCTGGTTTCTGTTTTCCATTCAAAATCAATGACGGTATTTGCTTGCGCAATATTGAACGCATATTTCTTGCTAATAAGTGTCTTGTTGACATTATCTTTTAAAATAAAAGTTACTTCACCCTGTGTCTGGTTTCTATCTTTTAGCCACGTAACCCACTCCGGACTCACCGCAAAGCTTGCTTTGATCTTTATCAAATCTCCGACTCGGTAAATTGTTTTATCTGGAGTAAGTGTAAAATTTGAAGCGAATGCTCCTGTCGGTCGTGGCTTTGTTGCTCCAGAAGTAAAACCTGAAAGATCGATAGATGAGAGTTTGTATCCTCCACCGAGTTTCGCCATCGCATCATTTATCTGATCGTAATAGTACGCGTAATTTGGTCCCCCAGCCGGTGACGTATGTGAAGAAATCAAAACTGGCTTTCCTCCCACAAGTACAAACGTCGGGTTCCCTGAGTCGCCTCCGACCAGCGTCTCATAGAAATCTTTTCTTTTGCCTGTATTAGTTGCTGCACTATGAGTAAAATTTGCTGAATCATCGTACAAAATTCTTTTGTATGTCATCGACACACTGACTTTCTTTTCTTGGTCTAGGAATATGATGGGCAATGTAAAACGTCGATCCTCATATGGATCAGGGATCTCGTCTTTAAAAGCTTGCTTCCACTGTGCGGCTGAAAGTATCGGATAATGTGTGATTGTATTTGGTACTGGAGCATCGAGTACGCCGACAGTGATGTCTGAACCCAAAAGCCCAAATGGAGGGATAGCGATTCTGTTTGTAAGTGTTCTCTCTACCATTTCACCTGACTTAGTAAAAAATCTAATCTTCTTTCCAACCTCAAACATAATGTGGCTCGCAAATATAATATGTTGTGGTGATATGAGTGCCCCACCTCTCCAGAAATTAGAATTGTAACCACCACTTGCTGGAGGAGTAAAATCACTCCACATTACGAGACCTGTAAAATCTATAGGTGTACCTTTATTTGTCCAAACATTTGGATTCCACTGTAGTGTGGTCATCGTCTGTGAAAGGCCGTTGGTGAGCGATTTGGATGTATAGGTTGCCGTTACATCTTTTAACCTGCTGTCTACCTCATTTTGCATATGCTGAAAAAGGTCTTTGGGGGTCGTATATGCTGGAGAAAATGTTGTGGCACTTGCTCCAGTTGTCTGAGCCAAGCTTTGACTTGTTAATAAAACAAACAAAACTAAAGTTAAGATTATTTTTTTCATTGTAATGTATTTAGAAATGCTCGTGTCTTTGGACCTGCCCACCCTACCACCGGAAGATTGTTTGCTTTCTGGAACTTGAGAAGTGCAGCAGAGGTCTTTGGTCCAAAATATGTTCCTTCATTTCCTGGAGAACCTGCTCCGGTTGTTGCGATTGTAAATCCTTTGCTATTTAGAATCTGTTGCAATTTCTTTACATCAGCACCTGATGCACCTACTCTGAGGTCTCGTGTAAACTTTATCCCGGCAGTAGAAACTGAAGGGGTGACTGGAGTAGAGACAACAGGTGTCGTCGGAGTAGTGACGGTACTTGCAACACTTACTATATATGTACCTGTTGCTGGAATCTTTTTTGCAGTCTGGTATCGGATAAGTGCTGCACGAGTTGCTGGGCCAAAAGTTGTGGTTTCGTTTCCCGGAGAACCCGCTCCCACTGTGGCCACCTTAAATCCACTTGTATTCAAAAGCTTTTGTAACTGTCGAACCTCTTCGCCTTTTGAGCCGACTGTGAGAGTTTTTAGTGACGTTGTCGGTATGACTGGAGTAACTGGTGTCACAGGGGCCACTGGAGTTGTAGGCTTATTTGAACCTCCTCCACCGCCACCTCTTCGGCGCACTTTTTTAACTGCCTCGACGATAGTATCGACAATATTTGTGGGAACCTTTGGTATATTTATGGTCACAGTTGCGACATTACTTGTCGCTTTTCCATCATTTGCAGTAAACGTAAACGAATCAGTGAGATCATTTGTGCGATCTGAAGCTGTTATGGTGTAAACATAAGAAGAAGCGGTACCGGTGAGAGTTCCGTGTGTTAATCCTGAAGAATTAATTGTATATGTGAGAGGGTTCCCATCGATATCGATAGCGGAGAGCGTAATTGCAGTACTTGTTTGATCGGCATAGAGAGTTGCGCCAGTTGCAACAGGGGGATTGTTTTGAGGTGTCGTAACATCTCCCTCAACTACGGTAAATATTGTCTGTGAGTGAGCAACACTGTACCCTCCAAAAATAAGGGCGGCAACAACTAAACTTAGTATGCTGTTTTTACGAATGTCCATGTCTATATATTATACGTTAGAATCCACTGACGGTAAATGTGAGTATCCCCTGCCCAAATGACTGGACAACACAGACTGTCGGAGGACATGGCACGCCATTTCTCAAGATCTTCGGTTTTACCTCGGTGATATTGTAGAGAGTAATTGTCGCTGGCTTATTGAGCTCTGGTAGATTTGAAGATCTCACCTCTACTCGTTTATTTGTGATAAGAATATTTGAGTCTACGTCGAGCTCTGCTGTGTCCCGAACAAGGTCAATTGGCTGATTGAACTGTATCTGTCCGACTCTACTCTTCCCCAAGACAGCATTTACAATATTTTTTAGTGAGCCAGTCGAGTTTGGTCGAATGTCAAAAGTTGAGATCTTTGGACGTGGACAGCCATAAGCATCTACTTTATCTTTCAAAAGATCGGGTGTATTTGGACACAAATCATTTACATTAATCACTCCATCTTTATCACTGTCTGCCTCTTGATTGACGGGGACCTGTTCAAACTTGAGCGCTCTAACAATATTTGTTTCCGTTGTGCGCTTATTTGCATCATACACTGACGTTTCTAGATTAAATACCGAGCCAGCAAGAAGTGGGTCTGAAGGTATTTGCCAATCGTAGGTGAGATTCACAGTCGATGAAGAGACAACAAATGCAAATGTTTTTTCCGTCACAATCTTCTTTAATGGATCATTGATAAAGAACTTTAGTTCAGCCTGACTCTGACCAGTCGCCCTCAAGTACGCTACCCGGGCAGGATCGAGACTGAATGTCGCTCTAAATTTTGCAACATCCCCGAGCTTGTAAAGTGTTTTATCGGTAACAACAGCCAGATTCGAAGTGATCTTTGTTGTAGGAACAGTCATCGGGGGTGTTGTAACTGGCGGTGTCGCCACAGCAGGCAATCCTCTACTTTTATCCACGCCGCTTACTACATTGTCTTTAAACACAACACTTCCGACATTTGTGGTATCAGGAGTAGTGTTATTGTATGAAAATGTATTTGTCGCTCCAACTTTTTTAGTAAAAGTGTTCCCAGTGATATTGAGGGCTGTTACCCTTGCACCACCCTGTACCAAAATACCCGATCCATTTGTCTCAATATCTTTAAATATATTATTTATAATGTTGAGACGCCCTACATTTCCACGGCTAACATATATAGGAGCGTGCCCTTGATTTGCTGCAACATTGTTACCGATAAAGGTACCATCTCTAAATGTTACATTGTCGATAGTTCCGCCAAATCTGACCGAATCGAGTGTACCCCCAAGGACTGTTTGCCCGTTTTGGCGATATCGTATCGTACAATCCTCACAACCTGAGATATAAAACGGTCGATAGTTACCTTTTAGACTTTTGAAATTTATATCGAGATCAACATCGATATTTTTTCCCGTATCAATACTCAAACCGTATGCAGTAATCCCATCATGCTTTTCACTTACAGTAGATACATTGATATCTGCTTTGATCGAGATGTCTTGAATACGGGTATTATCTGGTGTCTGAAGAATACCAACAACCGAACCGCCAACACCTGAACCAAGCGGCGTGAGGACAAGAGATGGAGCGGTCTGACAATTGTCGCCTACTGCGAATTCGTTACTTATATTTGCTGGTTTTACTGAAGTAATAACCCCATTTGTCACTACCACATCTGCAGCAGGTTGCAATGTACATGACCCTCCTATTGTCGGAACATTTTTAAAAGTTCCGTTGTTGTATCGTGAACCGCCACTGACTATCCTGTATTTAAAAACCATGTCGGGCTCTTGTTGATCTAGCAAAGAAATACCAATACCGTGTGTCTGCGCACAGTTTCCTTTTAGACCAGTAACTTTTACTCCTTTGATTGTTCTTCGGTGGACTCCACCGACATCAATAAAATCTTGTCCGTAGTACGCATTGAAGCAGCGGGCCATGACAGAATCAACGGTTATATTTCTGATAGTCACATTTGTGATACCCTCATCCTCACCGACAAAACTCATCCCTTTGAATTCCTGACCGAGTGCGATCGCATCATCACCCGACTTTACTACACCACCTTCAATCAAGATATTATCGCCACAGACAACATGGATACCGTCCTGTCGCGTATAGGTTCCACCATACAGTGTATTATTCCTGATGATCATATTTCGACCACAAAAACTTGTTGACCAAGAAGCATTTCGCTCATTATTTATAATAGTATTGTTTTCAAAAAGAAGATTTCTTGTATCTGCAAACTGAACAAGGTTTGGTGTGGCTATCTTTCCATTGCTATCAAAGGTACATCCACGAATCGTTATGTTGTCATAGTTTCCGTAGTAGTTAAGCGGTGACTGTCCCTGTACACCATTATTCATACGGATGGTTTGGATAATCGATCGATTTACATTACCGTTTCCGTCATTTCTTTTTTTAAATACAGTGTTGTTACAGTTATAAATCACTTCTTCTTTTATTCGAAGCTGGTCAGTCACCCAGGTAACTGCTGGAAAATTGAGAGTGACACGCTTACCTGTTGAAACAGCTAGCGCAGAAGCTCGATCAATATATCCCTGCAAAAAAGCAGTTGGATCGTCATTTGGTCCAGTAAGATTTGGTGGTACATCTACTATGTATGGATCAGTTGTTGGAGCCACGGTCTGAGCCGGAGCAGAAGCTACGGCGATAGGAGCATTGGCGTAGAGTGCAGTTATTTCGCTTGCACTCAATACACGATTATACAGTCTGACCTCATCAATCGCACCGATAAAAATATGACCCTTTGCACCAGCTGCGTTTGTGCCGATGTATCGCTTTGCGTTGAGCGCCATCGTGTTTGCATATGGTACCGAACCACGAAGGACGCCATCCACATACGCAGACAGATTTGTTCCATCATACGTCACCAATACATGTCTCCATCCCGGATTAGATTCAAATGAGTAGTCAGCGATCTTTGTTTGGTATGCTTTGATAGAGTCTTTGGTGATCACAATCATCTGAGCTAATCCCGCCAAAGTGTCTGCTGAAAAGATCGTAATTGTTCCAAAGTATGGAGAAGCAGTCGTAATCGGTAAGTCTGGATTTATCCATGCCGAAACAGACCATGTCGGTGAACCGAATGAGTTTTTGGTCGTCATAAACTGCCCACTACCTCCAAGATCAAGTCGTAATGCTTGCCCAAACTTACCAGCGACAAGGCGCGAGCTTGTCCCGACACTGCCCACGTTCCCTGTCCCAGAGCTATCTGGGGTCGTAAGTGCACTCACATCAATCGAATCAAACTTCCAGTGTCCGACAAGTCCATTTGTAAGTGCCACAGACTGAGAATGTACTGTATGGTATGCACCAAAAGAAATTACGAAAAATAATATAATCAGTAAGATCTTTTTTCCAGTATTCATTTGTTACTATTCTACCTTAGAATCCACTCACGGTAAATGTGAGCACTCCATCTTTAAATGAATTGACCACACACTGCGTCGGAGGGCACACTACACCATTTCGTAGAATCTTTGGATTCTTTTCTGTAACACCATAGAGTGTGATCGTTGCTGGTTTATTTAACTCTGGGATATTCGACGCTCGTACCTCAACACGCTTTGCTGAAATTAAGATGTTTGAATCGACATCAAGTTCAGCACTGTCTCGAGTGAGGTCAATCGGCTGATTGAATTTTACCTCTCCGACATCTTTTCGTCCGAGCACAGCATTTACAATGCTCTTGAGAGAGACGGTATCTGTTGCAGGCTTGATATCAAATCGGGTGAGAAGCGGTTTTGGACAGCCGTATTTATCTATTTTTGCTTTTAGCGTTGCTGGAGTATTTGAACAGATATCAAAAGAGTCAGGTACTCCGTCCTTATCAGTATCCGAAGCAACAACTTTAGGGATATTGATGGTTATTGTCGCTGGAGCACTCGTTAGTTTTCCATCGGTTGCGGTATAAGTAACCGTATCAGTTACCCCGTTTGTCGCTTTGTTTGTGAGAGTATATCTGAATGTACCATCAGTAGCCTTCAATATATTTCCATATGTTAGCGCTGTTCTTGCCAACGAGTAAGTAAGTGTATCCCCTTCGCCATCTGTACCATCTGGTGCGATACTTACCTGCCCGTCTACATTAGTCGAAACACTAATTGCTTTTACTGTTGGTGCTGTATTTATCTTTGTACTTACAATCGTAATCGATGGAGCGGCTTTTGTTTCTTTTGTAAGTCGCTCTGCATCATAGACTTCTGCAGTTACAGTATAGGTTTTACCCGCTGCAGAAGAGTCACTTGGTATTACCCAGTCATAGGTCTGAGTAATTGGAGTTGTGTTCAAATTAAAGGCAATTGTTTTTTGCATTACCGATCCCTGGGCATTTGCATTGAATGCCATTTCTCCTTGAGTTTGTCCTTTTGTAGTGAGATATTTTACCCATGCAGAGTCAAGGCTGAAAGTGATTGTCATTTTTACTGTCTGACCTTCTGTGTATGAAGTCTTGTCAGTAGTGATAGTCAGGTTGTTTGTGAGCTTTGTAGTCGGAACAGGATTTGCTGGCGGATCAACGACTACCACAGGAGGCAATGTATCTCCTTTGATCAAACCAATCTGATTTGTTGGAATTTGAGAAAGACCAGCAGCGTACAGACCAGCATAGTTCCCTATTGTAAACGGTATATTCGATACGTTTGAAGGATCAAACTTTATAAACTTCTCATTTACCAACCAATACAGACTTGCTTTATTTCTTGAGCCGACCCGAGTCTCTTCTATGTTTGTTATCTTATTTCCATATATGGCATTTTTTATATAGTATGTTCCCAGTGGCTCAGCATAATCTGGTTCATCGAGCATCGCGGACAGCTCTGGATAGAATCTACTGTATGGCGGCTTGTCTACTTCATATACAGCCATCTTCTCAGGTATCACAGTATCTTGTACCAAAACACCCCCACCAGTGTATTCTCCTGGACCAGGACTTGTTCCGATCAGTCTGAGTCTATAGTCATCTACGATCTCATAGTTCCATGTTCCATTTATTCCTGTCGCACCTTGTACATTTTTTATGATTACTGTTCTATTTGGGGTGGTTTCATACACAAGTATATTGTTATGCGGGCGCTCTGTTGTTATGACAACTGGAGTAGTATTGCTTACTTCAGTAATCTTGATTGGATATTGCTTTCCATTTAGATTAAACCCGACAGCATTTACATGCAGTGGCTCGTTTGTGCCAGTGATAATATTATTTTCAATTATGTTATCACGACCCAAATTTTGAAGAATCCCTGTATCTAGATTATGCAATATGTTCCCATAGATAGTAGTGCCCGATTGAGCGCCGTCGGTATATATGCCGACTGCATTCAATTCATATTTATTTTCATAGTCAAAACCATACACATTAGAAATATCATTATATTTTACCAACAGACCTCTCCATTGTGGCTGAAGTGAGTATATATATACTGCCCCACAATCAATAGTTTCTAAACAAGTCTTTTCGATACGATTAGAGTCGATAATATGGTTATTTCCAAGAGCAACAATTCCGTAATGAGGAGCATTGTGTATATAGTTATATCGTACACGATTTGCAACTCCACGACTTGGACCGGCAGCGGTACCGCCAATGTACACATCTGTACCCGTCACGTTGACCGCAGCACGGTATGATTTGTTGAGTGTTGCAACATTGTATATTTCATTATTCACCACATAGTTATATCCGCCCTCAAGAGTTCTGTCTTTTCCTCCATACAAGATAACTCCATTATCTTCTGTATTGTATATCTTGCTACCCCAGATACCATTTTGTTTTCCAGCAATAACCGCTCCAATTGAAACATTTCTAATGACCGAATTTTCAATCATATTGAATTCGGTATCTCGATCCATATCAATCGCTTTTCCACGCGCATTTTCAAAAATTATACCGGTGAAAGTCGTGTACTTTGTCCCATTCATATCAACAAGATCATTTGCAACAGAAACATACGCCTGACCAGAATTTATTCCTCCTGGTGGGTAGAAATACAGCATGCCAATAGCGGTATCTACATAATACTCACCCGGTTGATCGAGTTCTTCTGGAACATTCATAAAGAAGAATGGTCTATTTATCTTCATACCAGTTGGATCTCCTGGTGCAGTAATGGCGTACTGGCTACCGTTGCGCGCAATATTTGTCACCGCAAGAGTTGTGTGACGATGATTAAAGTACCAGTTTCCTTGTACCCAAATATTGCTGAACGATGCCCATGTTGAAGGTTGTGTGTCGGTAGTTGAAAATGTTTGTTTTCCATCTGTCGCAACAATATTGAGCCATTCTAACGCCTGCTGAACGACTCCATTAGTTTTATTTGGGTAGCGAGCAAGAATCATCGGTTCGTCTTTAAAGAAAAGTTCTAGAGGTGAATTTCCTGTCCTTATGTATGCACCGCTATTTACGCGAGTTCCAAAATCAGTAATACCAAGCGAAGTGAGACTTGCCTGAACAACGTTTGCGCTTTTAATTCGGGGATTTGTATTTGCAGTAAATCCTGTTACTGGAATAGCTCCGCTAATACGAACAGGTGTAGCATCTAGAGCTCGATAACGTATAGGAGCGTCGGCAGTTCCACTATCAGTCGCACTCAAAACAAATGGAGTTGTTCGAGCATAAAGACCTCCTTTTACGAGTACTTGGATACCTCCTGCTGGGAGTGGACGTACGGCACGGATCACATCACGTGCTTTTTCAAATGTTTTAAATGCGGTTTTTAAAGTGAGTCCATCATTTGTATCACTTCCTTCTGGTGCGATGTAATAAGTCCGAGCAGCATTACCCCGTGTAGAAAAGCTTCTTTGTGCTGATGTGCTTCTGTTGCCCTCCTTGTCAGCAGAACTTACAGTGTAATCGTATGTTGTGTTTGGCTTTAGGCCTGTAAGTAGTATTGCGTGAGGATATCCGTATGCTTGATCTGAGACAGTTGTCTTTGCTGAAGTGCCACGCTCCCAATACTCTACACGACTATTTGCAAGTTCTTCAGTTGTCCAGACTATTTCTGCAGTAGTGTCTCGCACCGCTGAGTGGCTGACTTCAATTATATTTGGAGCGGTTCTATCGCTCTGTACTGAGAATGTAACAGGAATTTCTTGAGCAATCTTGTTTCCAGTCTTATCAATACACTGCACATAATACGTATACGAATTCCCAGGCTTCACAGAGAGAATACTATGATGAAGACTCATACCCGCGACATCATTAAATTTTATTGGCATCGCTTCATATGTTAGGCCCGGAGTCGTTGCAGCCTTACACCAACCTAGTCGATTGAGATTGATTTGAATATTTGTATAACGAGTCCATGCTGGTAATGTGGCTGGTGGATATACTTTTGTAGCAGTAAACTGAGTTGCTGGAACAGTTGCCGCATTTGAGTCATACAAAGTCGCTATTTCACGCAACGATAACTGACGGTTATATATACGAACTTCATCTATGTTTCCCTTAAACCCATGTACCGTCCCTTCACGTACCGAACCTATTCGTCGCTGTACACGGCTATCTGCAAGCGGGTTTGATGGAAAATCAATTGATCCCTTTACGCTATTGTCTACTACCGCAGTAACCTTACTACCGTCATAGTTGATCACAATATGATGCCACCCCGGATTTGCATTGAAGTTATAGTTTACTATTTTATCTGTATAGACATACACTCCATCTTTTGTAATGTTAAGTATACGAGCACGATTTTGAACTAGATCACGATCCATCGAGAGGAATGTAAGCAATGAGTTAAACGGCGCGCCTGTCGGTACTGGCACCTCCGGTTTTATCCAAAGCGATATTGCCCACTGAGGAGATCCAAATCCTTTTGTTGTATCGACTCCAGTCAATACGTTATTTGCTCCAAAGATCAAGCTTTGACCGAACTTCCCTGCATCAAGTGTTGGACCATTTACAAGCACACCGGGGTTGTTATTTGTTGAACTATCTGGAGTGGCACCATTACTGATTGAATCAAACTTCCAATAGCCAAATAACCCACTATCGAGATTGAGACTATCAGAAGCTGGAGCTGGCGCAACTGTAACAGGCAGTGTAGTGAACTGCTTTGTAGTGTTCATAAGGCCATTATTTCGTCCATCATCGACTTCGACAGTAACTGTATAAGTCTGACCAGCAAGTGCTGGATTATTTGGGATAGCCCAGTCATAAGTAATTGTCTGCTTAGTATCATTTATACTGAAAGCAATCGGCACTGAAACAATAGCATTGTTAGTACCCGAGCGAACAATAAATGTAGCCTCGCCCTGAGTTCGATTTTGATTTCGAATCCACGATACCCACTCAGGAGCCAGATCAAATGTAGTACTGAGCTTTACAGTCTGCTCAAGTGAGTATTGATCCTTATCGACACTTAGGGCTAAATTTGTTGCTATTGGGGTCGTTGGCAACGTTATCTGAGGCGCTGGGGGGAACGTATTTCCGAAGATAGTCGCAAATTCAGATGTAGGTACAACCCTATTAAATAATCTGACCTCATCTATATATCCTTTGAAACCAAATTTATTCTGGTTTATTGGCAATGTAGAAAAAGGACTTGATGCACCAATAGTTCGCTTTTTCACCGCAAGACCAAGTGGATTCACTGTCTCAGTTCGACTACCTGTAACAACATTGTCGACAGTGGCAGTCATTGTAGTACCACTATATGAAACTGCGACATGGTGCCATCCAGGATTTAGTGAGAATTTATATGGAGTGATCATTCGATCATATATATAGACTCCATCATTTCGAAGTACAATCGGAAGAATATCAGTATCGCCAGACAAGAGTGTATAGAAGCTATAGAATGGAGCTGTTCCAGGAGGGATTGGCATGTCTGGATTTACCCATGCAGATATTGTCCATTGTGGCAAAGCAGCCTGATTTGCTATGGTGACATACTGAGCAGAATTTGTATTGTCAAAATATAGAGAATTTACAAATTTTCCAGTTTTCGTAATCGCTCCTGTAACTCCTCCAGTAAATCCTCCTGTTACTGAGTTTGGAGTGTTACCATTTGTAACTGAATCAAACTTCCAATAACCCAAGAGTCCGCCAGCCGGAGCAGCTGGTGCAGCGGGGGCAGGTGTTGAAGTTATAGTCGGTTTGGTAAAGCCAGATAGATCTATTGTCGATAGCTGATATCCTCCACCAAGGCTCGTCATCGCAGCATTGATTTGATCAAAATAAAAAGACAGGGATGGGCTTGTTTTATAGTCTGCGTTCGTAAATATAAGTACTGGCTGTCCTCCTACGATTATAAAAGCTGGATTGCCTGAATCACCGAGAACAAGGTCCTCGTTGAACTCTGAACGTTTTCCGGATGGCGATATATCATGATTTACATTTGTGGCTGCAGGATCAAAGAATCTATTTTTATTTGTTGAACGGATGACAATGTGGTCGTCTCGATCAAACAAAGCAAAAGGAAGATTTAGTGAAGTATCTGTAGAACCGTCTTTTAAGTACGTCTCAAGATCCGACTTTTTAAATACTGGATAGAAAGCCACAGTCTCTGGGACATCGGCGTCGAGTGAAGCAACTGATATGTCGGTACCAGTAATGGTTCTAAAATCTGCTATTTTTCGTGTAACAATTTCACCATTTTTGTCGATAAAAATAATATTACTACCGTTTGCTATTCTAAAGTGATTTGCAAATATGATATGCCTTGGTGATACAAGAGCGCCAGCCTTGTAATACCCGTATATATTTGTATTAAAATCATTGTTCCATGGAGAAATACCTGACCAGTCTATATTTCCTGTCCATACAGTCGAGCTTTTCTTCCAACCACCACTACCATTTCCTCTTGGCTGAACCCAAAGATTTTTTGTCGAATCGTTAGATGCAAGTGATCCGATTCGAGAATCAATCTCATTTTGAATATTTGAAAATAGATCTTTTGGGGAAGTGTTATTTGGTTTAAATAAAATAGTACTTGGTCGTTGCACAGTCGGTGCGGCCTGAGCTGGTGCGGCTGCTTGAGCAAGTGCTGGTGCTGAAACAGGTGTCGATACAATGTTTGTTGTATTATTGTACAGTGCAGTAACCTCATTCGTAGTCAGAGCTCTACTATAAAGGCGCGTCTCATCAAGAAGACCTTTGAAAGGATTATTTGTTGCACCAGGATTTTTTACTCCAAGGTATCGCTTGAGGTTTGCGGATATGATGTTTGGTTGTGCAACTGGTGTTAGTGCTTTTCCATCCACAAAAACGTTATAGTACATGCCATCATAAGAAACCACGATATGTCGCCACCCAGTATTTGCTGTAAAATCGTAACTGCCAAGTTTTGTTGTATACATGTACACTCCATCTTTCTGTACACCGATAAGCTGTGTGCCAGTATCACCTGAAAGAATAGTATAGAGACCGAAATACGGAGTAGTAGTTGGCATCGGTAACTCTGGATTTATCCAAGTAGATATGGCCCAACTATCAGAACGAAATGCTTGACTGATTTCAATAAACTGCCCCGCTGACGAGCTATTGAGACGTATTGCTGAGCCAAATTTACCACCTGCGAGAGAAGTGCTTGTGCCGACTCGCGCAAAATTATTTTGTCCTGAAGAGTCAGGAGTGGTGAGAGCGCTAGTATCGAGTGAGTCAAACTTCCAAAAACCTACCAAACCGTTTGCGAGTGTATCAGCCGCCTGAGATCTTCCTGTCTGGTATAACCCAACAACTATCAAAAACGCTAGTAAAGCAACAGCAATATTTTTGCGAATATTCATATCCCTCTCATTATACTATATCTTTGGTTCTATTCCTTCGTAAATCCCCTTCTCAACGTGGATAAACTCTACTGAGCGCAACACATCCATAAATTCTTTAAATTTTGGATCTTGTTTTGAATCGTACTTTGGATTTGTCCAATCTACCCCACTCCATACATACCTAATCGGGATAATAAAATTATCTTTTACAAGATATCCATCATAACTTACAACTCCTTCAAACTGACTTGTCTGAATATAGTAGACGGTTGTATTTCTCGTTATCTCTTTCATAAAATCACTCGGTTTTGGACTTAACCCTGATGGATCGAGAACTGTTGTACTTGCCATGGTGTCTATAGGGCGGGCACCAAGCGGGATAATCACTGGATCACCGATAGCAATAGGTGCTCCCTCTACATGCTTTAAAGTAAACCCAAGCTCATCATTAGTATATGTCACCAACACTGGAGTCGGCTGCATCGTAGAGTTAACATGCAAACGATAACCGATACCGACGATTGCAAATAAAGTGAGAAACACTATAAAGAATTTTGACATATTAGCGTTGTTTATATATCCCCCACGCGACCGCAACAATGAGGATGTTTTTAATTATATACTGTCCTTCCAAAGTTGGCACAAACAAACCTGACCAAGTCATATTTGGAAGCAAAATAAGTGGTGCAATTGTCGTAATCAAATGCAGACCGACGAGTACAAGCGCAATTTTCGTAAACCTAGGAAAAAGAAAGAGGACTCCAATCAACATTTCAAAGCCTGCAAATAGCTTCATAAATAGATCGGGTGCAATAAATGGCAATGTCTTATCTAAGAGCGCCAGCACCAATGTACTTGCAGGGCTCACCCCAAGCAATTTCAAGATCCCAAACCAGAAGAATACAACAAATAAAGCAAAGCGGAACATTACATTGTCGGTGCGAGGACCGAAGAAATTATGAGCAACATAAAGACAATAAAACCGATCACGATGAAGGCAGAGAACATCTCTTCTTTTTGAACCTTAAATGTATGGTCTACATCCCGCGCCTTTGATTGTATTTCTTTGTAGACAATATACTTTGGGATAAATGAAAAAGGAACAACGATGAACACAGCGAACAAGAAGCACGTAACAATAATTGGAGCGATAAATATAACCTTCATAGTCATCGTCTGAAATGCGAGAACAGAGATGGCGATAAGTGTACTAGACAGGACCAATGAACCGAGCACCACCGCAAATACAAACAACCCTGTTACTGCTAGAACCCAAAATATCTTTAGTTTATTTCCATATGTCTGCCAATAACTTGTAACCAATGCAGACATACCTCTCTTTCCATCAATAACAGCGATAAAAGGATAGAGCATCATGCCCACTGCAAATATAATACCTGGAACTATGAGTGCGACCGAACCTCCATACACAAGAGATAGCGCTAATATTGTCGTAGTAAAATACTCTAGAAAATGTTTTGAAACAAATCTAAAAGCTTCGAATACTGAGGGCTTTTTGCCCTGGTCGAGGTCGTGAACAAACTTTGGCACAACAAAAGTAACGAAGGTAGCTAAACATAGACCTATGATCTGTTGCACAATCACCTCGAGACCAGCAGGTACTATAAAATAGAGTGGTGCAAAGACTCCAGTCACGCCCAGCCCAATCAAAAAGGCCACGATGTATAACCCGATGATACCGAGCATCAGCCGAATAAGATCTTCCCAATGCTTTTTATAAAAATGTAAGCTTTTTGTTAAAATCTTACCAGCAGAATCTATTGTTGTGTTCATAATACACAATTATAGCACCCTAATACCCCATTTCTTGCTGTGGATTCTTTTTATCCTCACCGTCATCAGCAATAGCTACTTCGGTTGTGAGGAGAATTGCCGCTGCACTGGCTGCGTGCTGCACTCCACTTCGAGTCACCTTTACAGGATCGACGATACCGAGAGCAATCATGTCATCGACGAGCACATCGTTTAGTGCGTCATAGCCCATATTTCCTTTTCCATTCTTTACTTTATCGACGATGACCGAACCATCATCCTTACCTGCATTGATAGCTATCTGTCTCAAAGGTGCTTCGAGAGCCTTGAGAAGGATGCTGTAGCCCAAGTCTTTTTCTTTTATCTTTTTCTCAACGATCGCTCCTGCTTTGACGAGCGCGACTCCTCCACCAGGGACGATACCCTCTTCGATTGCGGCTTTAGTTGCGTTTACTGCGTCTTCGATCTTTAGCTTGAGATATTTCATCTCAGTTTCAGTAGCTGCGCCCACATGGATCACCGCCACACCTCCAGAAAGCTTTGCGATACGCTCGTCGAGTTTTTCCTTATCGTATTTTGCTGTCGTATGTGCTCGCTCATTTTTTATCTGTGCCAAACGCGCATCGATATCTGCTTTTTTACCTTTTCCTCCGACAATAACTGTCGAATCTTTTTTTGCTACAACCTTTCGAGCCTTACCGAGAACCGATAGGTCTGCATTTTCAAAAGTAATACCCACGTCGTCAGTAATAACTGTAGCGCCGATAGTCACTGCGATGTCAGTAAGTATTTCTTTTTTCTTTTCACCATAGCCAGGTGCCTTGATCGCAAGCACATTGAAACCACCTCTGATTTTATTTAGAAGAAATGTTGTAAGCGCATCTCCGTCGACATCCTCAGCGATAATGACCAAATCTTTTTTGCCAGTTGCTGCTAGTTTTTCCAAAAATGGCAGTATCTCCTTTATACTTGAGATCTTTTTGTCAGTGACGAGGATCCCTGGATCTGTGTACTCAGCCTCCATCCGCTCAGCATTGGTCACCATATATGGAGAGATATAACCTTTTTCAAGCTCAATTCCACTCACTACCTCAGAATCGATACCGAGTGTCTGTGCCTCTTCTACTGTCACCACCCCGTCTTTGCCGACTTTTTTAATCGTGCTCGCAATAATTTTGCCGATCTCTTTTGATTCAGCTGATATAGTTGCTACTTGCTCGATCTCTTCGTCCGACTTGATCGGCTTTGCAATAGACTGGAGTGCATCGACTACATCTTTTGCAGCTCGTTCGATACCTGCCTTGAGCGCCATAGCAGAGACACCCATAGTGGTATGCTTCATTCCCTCGACGACAATCGCCTGCATGAGCACAGTTGCAGTGGTTGTTCCATCTCCAGCAATGTCATTTGTCTTTGTTGCGACCTCTTTGATAATTTCAGCACCCATATTTTCAAACTTATCTTTGAGAGTGATCTCACGAGCGATTGAAACTCCATCATTAGTGATGATTGGACTACCGTATCCTTTGTCATAGACGACGTTGCGACCTCGTGGACCGATCGTCACTTTTACTGCATCGGCGACAGTATTGATCCCTTTAGTGAGTGCCTTTCTAGCCTCTTCGTTGTATATGATTTTTTTAGCCATACTTTTATTTTTGAATAGTAGCGATTAGTTCTGTTTCTTTTACAATAAAGTATTCGACTCCTTCGATGGTTATTTTCTCTCCCCACGAAAAGATCACGGTGTCACCCATTTTTACCTCTGCTTCTACCTTTTTCCCAATACCGACGACCTCTCCACGTTTTGTTCCTTTGTCCTCATTGCTAGCTAATAAGATAATGCCTGACTTAGTTCTGGTTTCAGTATCTTTTTGTACGATTTCCTTAACCAAAACTCGATCAGACAGTGGTTTGATTGTTATTTTTTGGTTATTTTTACTCATAGTGACCATAGTATATTCATAGCTACAGCTGTATGCAAGGGGTTTGACCCGACTTCCCACCCATGCTATAGTACTCCCAATGAACGCTATTTCAGCAATTCTACCGTATATCCAGATTGTATTGGCTGTCCTAATGATCGCCTCAATACTTCTCCAAAGATCAGGTGCCGCTATCGGTGGCGCTTTCGGTGGTAGTGATAATATGAGTACAGCATTTCATACACGACGTGGCTTGGAAAAGACACTATTTACCAGCACTATTGTGATTGCTGTTCTTTTTGCTGTTTCTGCGCTCATCGCTCTCATCTACTAACCCTAATCCAATGAAAGAATTCCGTTTCCCAAAAAGCGAAAAGCTCATGGGACTAATTCGCAAGTTTAGCCCTACTGAAAACGTATTGTTTGGTGTTTTTGCCATACTATTTGTATTCACCGGTATTTCGCTTACATGGAGGCTCAATACCTATTTCATGACCGAGGTCCCTGCACGAGGAGGAGCAATCAATGAAGGAGTGATCGGTATCGCTCGTTTTGTAAACCCCGTTCTCGCTCAAACAGATGTCGACCGAGACCTCACCTCTCTTATATATGCTGGCCTCATGCGCAATGTAAACGGTGTACTTGTCCCTGATATAGCCGAAAGCTATACCGTATCAGATGACGGACTCGTCTATGATTTTAAAATAAAAGAAAATGCTTTCTTTCATGATGGTGTACGCGTAACTGCAGAGGATGTAGCATTTACCATCGAAAAAGCACAAGACAATATCATAAAGAGTCCACGTCGTGCACTTTGGAACGAGGTCGTCACCGAAGTGGTAAATAGCCGTGAAATAAAATTCACACTCAAGCATCCATTTGCACCTTTTGTATACAACACTACCCTCGGCATCCTCCCAAAGCATTTGTGGAAAGATATCTCTCCTGAAAGCTTTGTATTTACCGATTTAAATAGCAACCCGATCGGCGCTGGTCCATACAAATTAGATTCGATCGACCATGATGATCGCGGACTGCCTACTCGATATGTTTTGAAATCATACAACAAATACACATTGGGACGACCATATATAAGTACAATTAACTTTTCATTCTTTCCAAATGAGACTAGCCTCCTCGAAGCATACTACGAAGGAGTGATCACTAGCCTTCACAGCATCAATGCAGGCGAGGCTCAGAAAGTAAATAAAAGTCATTCAAACATCATTCACACATCACTCCCACGAACATTTGCAGTATTCTTTAATCAAAACCAAAACCCAGCACTCGCGCTACCTGAAGTACGCCAGGCGCTAAATATAGGTACCGACAAAAAGGCCCTCATCGACGATGTCCTCAAAGGATACGGTGTCGAGAGTAATGGACCGCTCCCCCTTCACGAAGGTACGAGCACCGCTGCAGACATCGATAAAGCACGAGACATTCTCACCAAAGCTGGCTGGGTACAGAACGCTGATGGTATTTTTGAAAAGAAAACCAAGTCAGCCACCATCCCTCTTTCATTTTCTCTCACAACCACAAATGTTAGTGAGCTGAAAAAAGCTGCTGAGCTTATCAAACAACAGTGGGAAAAGATCGGTGCATCAGTCACTCTCAAGATTTATGAAAATGGCGATCTCCAGCAAAATATCATCCGCCCTCGAAAATATGAAGCGCTTCTTTTTGGAGAAGTAGTCGGTCACGACCTCGATCTCTATGCATACTGGCATTCTTCACAGCGAAATGATCCAGGCCTCAACATCGTCCTCTATGCAAACAGCAAAGTAGACCGTCTCATCGAAGAAATGCGTGCCACCGAAGACAGTGTGCTCCACCTCGAAAAAGCAAAAGAAGCCGAAGAATTGATCATCGACGACACCCCAGCAGTATTTCTTTATTCACCGGACCTCATATATATCACTTCACCAAAAACAAACATTCCAAATCTGCAAAATATTACCACTCCTACTGACCGCTTCGGCAACATAATGAAATGGTACATAAATACAGATCATGTATGGAATATATTCATAAAAAATAACAATAAATAAAATGAACCCACAACCAACAACACCAGCAGCAAACCCAGCACCACGGACAAATCGTCCACCCCAGCGCAAAGACAATCGCCGACACAGCGCTCCACGACGCGCACCTTCTGAAACTCAGGTACACAAAAAAGTAGAAGACACAGTCCCTGCGCTCACCGAAGGAGATATCCGAGTCATTCCACTAGGTGGAGTAGAAGAAATCGGTAAAAATATGACCGCGATCGAATACGGCAACGACATTGTCGTAATCGATATTGGTTTTCAGTTTAAAGATGAAAATACACCGGGTATCGACTACATTCTCCCAAACACAAAATACCTCGAGGAACGAAAAGAAAAAGTAAAAGCAGTGATCATCACTCACGGTCACCTCGACCACATCGGAGGAATCCCGTATGTTATGCCACGTATCGGCAACCCACCCCTCTACACCCGTCTTTTGACTTCAGTCATGGTCAAGAAGCGCCAAGAAGAATTCCCGCATCTAGCGCCACTTGATATAAAGATCGTCGAAAAGGACGAGGCTATTCGAGTCGGAAATCTAAAAGTAAAATTCTTTGCAGTGACCCACACTATCCCAGACGCTATGGGAGTGATCGTCGAGACACCTGTCGGATCTATCGTCCACACTGGAGACCTCAAGCTCGACCATGTCGACGGAGTACCAACTGAGGAAGAAGAAAACGAATACAATAAAAAGTTCAAGGATGAAAATGTTTTATTGCTCATGGCTGACTCTACAAACGTAGAAAACCCTGGCTTCTCTACTCCAGAAAAGCTCGTACACAAAAATATCGAAAACATCATCAAAAATGCTGAGGGCCGTCTCATCATTGCAACCTTCGCCTCTCTCCTAGAACGAATGCTCAAAATCATCCACTACTCAGAACTATATGGAAAGAAAGTAGTTGTCGAGGGTCGCTCAATGAAAACAAACATCGAGATCTGTAAGCACCTTGGTCTCTTGAAGCCAAAGAAAGATACTTTGATTCCTGTTGAGGATATTGAAAAATACCCACCAGAGAGAATCGTCGTTCTTGCAACAGGTGCACAAGGAGACGAGTTTGCTGCCATGATGCGTATGTCAAACAAGACTCACAAATACATCAAGATTAACAAACGAGATACCATCCTCCTTTCTTCTTCGATCGTTCCTGGAAACGAGCGCTCAGTACAGAAATTGAAGGATAACCTTTCACGACAAGGAGCGCATATCATCCACTACAAGATTGCAGACGTGCACTCTTCAGGACATGCAAACCGTGATGAGACAGCGTGGATCCACAAGAAAATCAATCCAAAGTTCTTTATGCCAGTTCACGGATACCACTATATGCTCCGAGTACACGGCGACATCGCTCGTGAGGCAAACAAGCTACCCGAAGATAATGTGATCATCCCAGACAACGGCTCTATCGTCGAAATCCAAGATGGTGGCACAAAGATCGTCAAACTCAAAGAAAAAGCTCCATCAGGTATCGTCATGGTAGACGGGTTCTCTGTCGGTGACATCCAGGAAGTAGTTATCCGAGACCGACAAATGCTTGCGCAAGATGGTATCTTTATCGTCTTTGCCATCGTAAATGGTCAGACAGGAAAACTAAAGAAATCTCCAGACATCATCTCTCGAGGATTCGTATACCTCCGTGAATCACAGGAGCTTCTCCACGGTGCACGTATCATCATCAAAAACTCAATCGAAGACAGCACAAAGGGCCAGAATCCTATCAACATCGATTATGTAAAAGAAAACCTTACCGAAGCAGTAGGAAAATACCTCTTCCAGAAGACCGCAAAGCACCCTATCGTTATTCCGGTAATCCTCAGCATATAGTACAATAGTGTATATATGCGACATCATCATGCGTTAAGGATTCGTTCTTCGCACCATCTATACACGTTTTGCCTCGCCGGGTTTATATTTAACCTGCACGTATCACTTTCGGCATATATAAACTCGACTTTCTTAAACGGGTTCGTATCCGAAGATGTGGTGAGTATTCTGTATATGGTCTCTTCAGTCCTGACTATATTTGCCTTTCTTGGTTTTCACCATATCTTGAACCGTTTAGGAAACTATAAAACGACAATATTTCTGGTTGTCGTTCAGATGGCCCTACTTTTTACCATGGCGTTTGGCCAGACCGGATACTCTGTTGTACCTGCCTTTATCGGTATGCTTGTCTTTGCAAGTATAATGGGGCTCAATATCGACACCTTCCTCGAGGATGAAACAGCGACCAGAAATACTGGAGGGACCAGAGGAATATTCCTAACAGCGGTAAATGCTGCCTGGGTTATCTCTCCACTCCTTACTGGACTATTGCTCGATGGTACGACAAATTACCGCCTAGTCTATATTGGTGCTCTTGTTTTGACCGTTCCTTTTGCATATTTGATCAGAAAAAACTTTGCAAACTTTAAAGACCCTCACTATTCTCATGCAACCGTAAAAGCCACCGCCCACAAAGTCTTTCATAGCCGTGATTTAAAAAAGATCTTTGTAGCAAACCTGATTCTCCAATCTTTCTATGCTTGGATGGTGATCTATACCCCTATCTATTTGTACAAATATATCGGCTTTGGTTGGGATGATATCGGTCTTATGTTTACCATCATGCTTCTCCCTTTTATCCTCGTAGACTATCCGCTCGGAAAGCTGGCAGACAAAAAGTATGGAGAAACAGAGATTATGTCAATCGGCTTTGTGATACTAGGTTTTTCAACAATTGCACTCGCATATATAAATAACAACAACATATTCCTTTGGACTGGTATCCTATTCCTCAGTCGTGTCGGTGCAGCTTCAGTTGAGATGATGATCGAAACATATTTCTTTAAAAAAGTACCTGAAAAAGATCTCGATGTTCTCGGATTCTTCCGTATCACTCGTCCAGCCGCATACATCATCGCACCTTTCATCGCGACACTAGCACTAGGTGTCATGGGTCATCAAGCCATGTTTATCATCCTTGGGGTGATGTGTCTTTGTGGGCTATATTTTAGCCTCACTATTCGGGATACAAACTAGGCACATAAACATCGGTATTTCTTTTCGCATCCGATCCTCTTCTGCTTTCTTTGGACCTTCCTGGCTAATCCGATGTGAAATCCACTCTTCGAGCTTTGCGACAGCAAACCCTGCTTTATTAAGCGCCTTAAAATACACCTGCAATGGCCGGTGAAATGAAACTGTATTGATCTTTTCTTCTTCCGCACCTGGATTCATATCGATATCGGTGCTCGACTCTGACATGTACGCATCTACTCGCCGATACTGAGCATCTCCATCCCATCCCCAAGATGTCTTCTTTGGAATACGAAAAGCAGGATGATTGAGGACGATGATAAACTTACCGTTTTTGACTAGCTTTTTTCTGACCTCTGCGAGTGTCTCACTCATCTTTTCGATATTTTGTAGTGCGAGGATACACATCGCTACATCTACAGTCTCATCCTGGACCATATCGAGCTTGTGAGAAGGGCTGACAAAAAAGTGACCCTTTACATTTTTCTTTGCAAGATTGATGAGCTCTCCTCCGATATCCACTCCGACGACATTTGCTGCTTCCATCGCTTTAGAGAAAAAGCCCTGGCCACATGCCACGTCGAGAATATTCTGTCCTTTGTGCGGAGCTACTAGTCGCATCATATGCGGCAAAATCACCTGGGACTGAAACGAATCAGCATCATTGACCACATCGTCATACCACGCACTCACCTTTCCCCATGAAGTATCTTTTGACATATAAATAGACTAGCACAGAGCCGGTGATAAATGAAACTAGCTCGTATTACAAAAGCCCTATTTCAGTTGGGCTATCGACGAAACCTTTTTCGATTAGCTTTTTTACACCCTCTTTATAGTTCTCGATGTACATTCGTAGTTTTCTTGTCAGATTGAGCTCCAGGGCTTTTTCTAGTTCAAAGAAATCCACTCTCGCCCCCTCATCACCAAGCCTGATCCGAGACACCTCATCATTTGTCAAAAAAGAGAAAAAGACTTTTGTCTTGCCTACTTCACCCAGACATTTTAATGTATCTGGAACAATACCTATCTCTTCTTTGAGCTCACGCTGAATAGCCTCAAAATGATCCTCGCCCTCCTCGACACCACCTCCAGGAAGCTGCCACGTATTTGGCTCGGGAATATCAGACTTATTGTCTCGTAGGATCAATAAAATCTTATTATTGTGAATGAGAATAGACGTCGATGAAGGCATATGGGTAAAAAAATAATAACATAAAAAAGAAAACCCCGGCCACATTGCTGTGCCGGGGGCTTCGTGAGGACGGGCGAACCCGTCATTGTTTGATCCGGAAAAACCGGTACGGCTCGTTTGAAGGAACCGTCGTTGGTCCGTTTCGAACCACTGCCTTCTCAGGCTCGGGATACCATGGACCGTTGAGGTTCACAGCACTTTCGACAACAACCCTTTGTCCGGGTGTTCCGCCCATGATGTCGATCTTCTTGCCGTCAGGTCGGATGAACAACCTGTACGTACTTTCGATCGGGTCACCATTTCCATCGTAGCGGCGAACCGCTCCGTCGGCAAAGGTGAGTTCAATGAAGACATCCCAGGGGCCTTGCGACCCGCCGTTGATCAGGAACTGGTCCTGAACCAAGACATCTCCATCTGTCCCGATATAGATTCGATCATCGGTCGGCGACACGTCGGTGTCAATGTACCGATAGAAGAGCGGCCCCAGGAAACTGGGATCGTTCCTTTTGCGGTCCAAAACCTCGAGTCGAGCGCGAGTGACCGCACTCTTAAACTTGAGGGCCACTCCCGTTCGCGGAAACTGAATCCGAAGATTGTTGAAGTCGTCGTCTTCAGTCCCGAGGATGTAGAAGGTGTCAGCAAGATAGAAGCCCTCCTGATGACCGCCGTACGCATGAAAGAGTACTGGCAATGTCTGATCGTATCCAGGCACTGTTTTTGCGCCGTTGATTGCGTTCGTCAGGTAAGTCTTAAGCTTTTGCTTGAACTGCTCGAAGGTCGTGAATTTCCCCTTGTTTGAAGTTACCCAGACCCAGTCGCCGTCGTCGAACGACTGATAGCAGTTGATGCCGACATACGTACTGTTCGTAGTCACATACCGAATCAGAGCTTCCTCACTGCCCATGGGCAGCTTTTGAAAATCCACACCCTTCACGAGAAAGGGCGTGAGCAGCGCACAAAGCGCCATTGCAATGAATTTCTTCATCTGTCTTTCTGCGTGTTGAGTTTTGAACCACAGCTACCCTAAGGTTGCTGAGAAGGACGTCAATGTCCAATCTTTTACTATTATAGCATAGTTTATACACGAAAGTCAAATGTGTATAAAATGCTTATTTTAGACTAGAATTCCTCAAGTTTCGTGTTTCTTTTTATTGTTATATTTGCCTGTGCTGGAGACTGGATTCCACCACTGGTCTTTGTACAATTTGATATTTTCATAGCGTAATTTCCCGGAGCAACATTAGTATTTAATGTACGATTTACTAATTGATTAATCTGTGTACCCGTTGTAATGCCACTTAAGCTAACCAAATCAGGAGAAAGTTCACAAGTTGCAGGAACTATCTGATCAAAATCAACATACGAATAGACTGTGTCCCCCTGCTCTACTACCAGTGAGTTCTTTCCTTCTTCCAAACTGTTCATTGCTGTTCGATTTACTTTTAGTCCCAAAGATGCGCTTCTGTTGAACGCAGTCTCACAGCTTCGAGTTGTTTTGTATCCCGCATCGTCCTCAGCTGTTACTGTCGGTCCAGTAAAGCTTCCTGAAGTTGGTATTACTTGATTACTTGTAAACGTAGAGCCGTTACTTTGACCAGTTCCTTCGTATCCAGTATAAGTTGAGCTCATAGGAAGTGCCCAAGAATAATCTACTTTTCCAATTCCTCCAGAAGCAATCGCTTCCCATCGAGCACGGTTATCTGAGAGAGTGGTAGCAGTACACTGCACAGAGAGGCCCCCACCGCTAGAACTTGTATTTGTCATTGAAGGACAACTTACGGTACGTGTTGAACTTGTGATACTACTACTTACAACCACTTTCGGTCCTGACCATGTTCCATTTCCACTCATACCGACACTACTGATAAACTTGTCTGGAGCAGATATTGTAGAAGTTCCTGTTCGGTTCCATGTCCATGCGTAAGAAAATGTTGGAACCTGTCCTGAAGGACTATTTGCCTGAGTAGCAGTCGCAGTCCATCTTGGTTTTGTGGTACCCGGAACAAACGTTGGATTAGAACAGCTAACGTTAAATGAAATATCGTCTACATATGTATCTGTTGAAAGATAGAACTTTGTCCAACCTATGTTTTCAGAACCCCAAGCGAATCCAGTAAATGCACCAGTTGTACTTGAAAGTACATATGTAACTCCGAGTAGTCCAGTCGGTCGAGGAGATCGGAAATAAAACTGATCTGAAAGATTGATCCAACCGTTCCAACCATCAGTACGACTAGCGCCGTTACAATCTTTACTTATTGTCCCAGAACATGCACGAGCCCAACCAGTTACCGCACCCTTTTCAAGGGCTGGTCCAGTAAGTGCCACACGCGGAGCAGAACAACTACCACCATCTGGACATCCACTGACATTACTATCAAACTTTATCCACCCTATATTTGACGACCAAGCATACCCGGTCAAAGCTCCTGTCGTTTCATCCATAGTCACTCGATAGTTACCACCACCGCTTGCAGGATTTGAACTGTTAAATGATATCCAACCAATAGTCGAAGACCACGCCCATCCAAAAAGATCCACCGTAGAACCAGCTGCCTGAGCGTAATGAGCGCCTGCCAACAGTGTGGCGATGAGAGTCAACGATAGTAATGTGCGTTTAATATAGTTCATTTATATTATCTAACTCTTATGCCATTTTGACCGCTTTGACCGTGTGAAGGAACATACACTGCATCTTTTGTTTTACCATCAGTACTGCAATAGAATTTGTTATAGCCTCTCCAACCAAAAGATCCCATATCAGCGATAAGCTTTTGTGCTGAGTTGCTTGGATTTACTGGAGCGCCTGATGACAAGTTTCCATTTGGACTACAAACTAGATCATCTCTTCCCTGTATGTTTGTTCTCCATGGGCAATCTTCTCCTGAAAGACAGAATCGAGCGATTCCTTTTCTGCAGTAGACTTCCAAATCATCATCTTGTCGGCTATTACCGTAGTCAGACATGCTTCCATCTGGTCCAACCCAGATAACACCCTCTCCAACACATTCTACTGGTGATGCCTGGCCTGGATCCATCCATGTTGCTAAACCATCTGCATCTGAAACAAGAATCTTTCCAGCGCCCTGGTTACCATTGATAAGCATGAGACCTCCGTTTATGACTGCACCACCTACGGTGAGAGCACCGATTTTTACTTGTGCAGAAGAACCGACGTTGATCGGCGCGTCGACGTTGTTTCCAGGTGGGTTTGCAGTAGGCGCAGTCCAGTCACCCGCTGCCCCAGCAACGCTAAGACCTGTAGCGATAAATATTCCGGCTACTAGGAATGTAAGCTGTGCAATGTATTTTTTAAAAGTCTGTTTCATATAATTTATTAATATTAATTATTGTCTTTTATTAGACACCTTCGCCATCAAACGCAAAGCTTCTTCTTTTGTAAGAACTTTTGAACTTTGATGTACTTTTTCCATTCGCATTGCGTTTACTGCATCCTGATCCACAACGTCCAGAGAATTCATTTTGTTGTAGTACACATATATGCCAACCAGGGCAACAATTGCAACACACACCGCAGTAACTATTAAATGCTTCATGACAATATTGTAACATAGAATATTTCATATATAATACAGTCCTACTTATCAACATATATATGAAAATCAAAAAAATAACCGCAAGAGAGATTTTGGATTCACGAGGCAATCCTACAGTCGAAGTAGACGTCACATTGAGCGATGGTTCTTTTGGCCGAGCGGCAGTACCATCTGGAGCAAGTACTGGTTCACATGAGGCTGTAGAGCTTCGAGACAAAGATGCTCGATATGGAGGCAAAGGAGTACTCAAAGCAGTCAAAAATGCCAATACAACCCTCACAAAGGCTCTAGTAGGCAAGGATTTTGATCAGCGATCACTTGATCTCAAAATGATCGAGGTAGACGGTACACCAAACAAGGGCAAAATCGGAGCAAATGCCATCCTCGGTATTTCACTCGCTTTCGCCCACGCAGCAGCAAAGTCAAAAAAGGTTCCTCTCTGGAAATATTTTAATCAAATCGCAAAAACAAAGAACACAGTGCAGCTCCCTGTACCGATGATGAACATCCTAAACGGTGGAAAGCATGCGGAGAACTCTACAGACTTCCAAGAGTTCATGGTTATGCCAGTAGGCGCAAAGTCTTTCAAAGAAGCATTGCGAATGGGTGCAGAAATCTTTCATTCACTGAAAAAGATTTTGCATGATAAACACCTCAACACTTCAGTTGGAGATGAAGGAGGTTTTGCTCCATCGATCCCTTCAAACGAAGCTGCAATCGAGCTCATCCTCGAAGCGATCACAAAGGCAGGATACACTGCTGGAAAAGATGTAGCGCTCGCGCTCGACGTAGCTGCTACTGAGCTATACAAAGACGGCAAGTACCACCTTGAACGAGAAGGAAAAGTCCTTTCATCAGAGGAAATGGTTGCCTTCTATGAAAACTGGTGTGCAAAATACCCTATCGTTTCTGTCGAAGACGGACTTTCAGAAGATGATTGGGCTGGCTACAAACTGATGACAGAAAAACTCGGTAAAAAAGTTCAGATCGTAGGAGACGATTTGTTTGTAACAAATATCGCCCGCCTCAAGCGAGGTATCGATGAAAAGACTGGAAACTCTATCTTGATCAAACTCAATCAGATCGGAACTGTTTCAGAGACTATCGATGCAGTAAACATGGCAAAGAAAGCTGGATACACTTCTATCATCTCTCATCGATCGGGAGAAACAGAGGACACCACTATCGCAGACTTTGTAGTGGGGACTGGAACTGGCCAGATAAAGACAGGATCACTCTGCCGAAGCGATCGAGTAGCAAAATACAACCAGCTACTCCGACTCGAGGAATCACTAGGCAAAAAAGCAGTGTTCCGAGGCAAAAAAGTATTCAAAACAGAGTAAATGAAAAACCCGCCTGGCCAAGCGGGTTTTTCTATTGCACTATGCCTTTGGTTGAGGCTGTGCAGGTTTTGGTGTTGTTTCTCCTGACATATATTTTGGTATATGGGATCTTAAAGGCCATATACGTGTGCATATTGTAACGTCCTTTCAAGGTCAACTATGTGACTATCATTTGGCTTGACAGGTCGTCAAATAGCATGAACTAATGCATGGCTTATTTGAGGCATTCTGCTAAAATATAGAAACTGTGATGTAGTTTTCATAATATATACAAACAAATGTCAATCAACCCTGTAGTACTAATTGTTCTCGATGGCTGGGGCTACCGAGAAGACACAAAAGACAATGCTATCTTAGCTTCAAAAAAGCCTTATTTTGATTCACTGTGGGCAAAGTATCCACACTCCCTTCTCGAAGCGTCGGGATTGGCAGTAGGTCTCCCAGAGGGCCAGATGGGCAATAGCGAAATCGGCCACACAACGATCGGTGCCGGAAAAGTGATCCACACTGAGCTCGTCCGTATCGACAAATCGATCGAGACTGGTGAGTTTGATTCAAACCCTGCATTTGTCGCTCTATTCGATCATGTAAAGAAAAACAATTCAGTCCTCCATGTACAAGGACTACTTTCACCTGGCGGAGTACACAGCCACGAAGAGCACCTCTATGCATTCCTCAAAGCAGCACAAAAAGCACAAGTCAAAAAAGTAGCGATCCATGTCTTTACCGATGGTCGCGACACCCCTCCACAGAGCGCAAGTGAGTCGATCAAAAGACTCGAGGAGGTAGCAGCACAAGTCGGCAATGCATTTATCGCATCGATATCAGGACGCTACTATGCTATGGATCGCGATAGCAACTGGGACCGTCTCGCAAAAACAGAACAAGCCATCTTTGAATGCAAAGGAAATGTCTGCACGATCAAGCCATCAGACTATGTAAACAACCTCTACAAAGAAGACAAGAAAGATGAGTACCTAGAGCCTATTGTGTGTATCGGTGAGGACGGCAAAGGCTGTGCAGTAGAGAAAAATGATGCGATCCTATTCTTTAACTTTAGAGCTGACCGTGCACGTATGCTCTCGACAAAGATCCTTGAAAAACAAGAGGAGTACAATATCTGTTTTGCCACACTGACCGAGTACAATCCCGAATACAAATGTCTCGTTGCCTTCCCTCCTGCTGTCATCGGTACAACACTGGCAAAAGAGATTTCTCAGGCCGGTCTCACCCAAGCTCACATCGCCGAAACAGAAAAATATCCACACGCAACATACTTTTTGAATGGTGGCGTAGAAAAAGTCTATCCAGGGGAAACACACATCATGCTCGATAGCCGAAAAGATGTAAAAACACACGACATGGCTCCAAAGATGCGAGCTGAGGGTATCGCTGACAAAGCTATCGAAGAAATAGAAAAAGGAACAGACTTTATATTTATAAACTTTGCGAACCCAGACATGGTCGGTCATACCGCAAATGTCCCCGCAATCATCGAGGCAATCGAAGAAGTCGACAAGCAGCTATCACGGGTGATCACTGCAGTAGAAAAGAAAGGTGGAGTTGCTTTTATCACTGCTGACCATGGAAATGCAGAAACAAATATGGAAAATGGCCTCCCTCACACCTCACATACGATAAATAAAGTCCCTGCGATACTAACTAGTAGCAAGTTTTCTCTTTCTGACGGTGGGCTTGCGGACATTGCGCCGAGTATACTTTCGCTTTTGGGGCTTGTGCAACCCAAAGAGATGACGGGCCGCATCCTTATCAAAGAGCGATAGAAAGACGTAGAACACAATCACTCCCAAGAAATAACCAGCGAGCACATCGCTTGGATAGTGCACGTTGAGCTCGATTCGACTGATACCCACGAGCACAATCATAATGAAAGAAAAGACACAGGTCGCCAAATACCAGTAACGGTGGTAGTGCTTGTATGCAACATAGACAATCAAAAAGAAAAAGATAGTAGCAAATGTTGCATGTCCACTAGGAAAGCTATAGTCGGAAAGCTGTACCAATGCATCCACCGGTCGCTCACGCTGTACTAACGATTTTATAAAACCAACCAAGAGAAGCCCGGTTCCTGAGGTAAGGAAAAGAAACATACCCATGTGATACTGAGTCTTTGAAAAACAGTACAGTATGTAGACAGCTAGAACACATCCAAGAGTATATGGACTAGCTATGTCGCTTATAAATAACCAAAATACCTCACTGAGCATACTCTAAAAGTATACCACAGGAAAATAAAATAAATTTTATTTTTTGTACTATCCTGGCAAAGTCCCTCTCTGCA
>CAYZSZ010000002.1:0-62525 GCA_964481175.1 uncultured Candidatus Saccharibacteria bacterium | reverse complement strand
CGAACTGAGAGTTCCACAAACTCTAGTGCTAACCGCTACACCATAGCCACCATATGTAACACTCCAAATTTATAACACAGTTATGGCTTTTTTACGAGTTCTGGCACGCCATATTCATCGAGATAGTCAGTGAGCTCTCGAAAGTTTACACAGCGCACTTGTGGTCGTCCACAGACATCTCGCGCAAATGTTTTCATCGCTTCCCAGTACACATTGTCATTCCAAGTAGAAAAATGATGACCGATGATGACTGGTGCCCTATCCCCCGTATAGTTTTTCTCAAAATATTCTGTGTACCCAGCTACTACGTCTTGGAGATTTTGGGTCCAGTTTTGCTGAATGTTTTCTTTTTGGTACATCCAGATGTTGTAGTCCATAGCGAGCGTCGGTCGACGGTATACTCCGAGAAATATCGTGCCGAGCGGGTATCTCCATATTCCCCGTTTGTCTTTGACTGGCCACTTGTCTCCTTTTGCCACACCGCTTGCATCGTATCTAAAGCCACGCTCGTGTAAAAGCGCATACATATTGTCATTTACAGAGAGCTCTGGAGCTCGGAAGCCGATAATATCTTTTTCTGAAAGGTTGAGTGATGGATCCCTGAAAAGAAGTGCATTGAACACATCAAATTCGTGTGTCCATTCTGCTACCGTCCAGTCTCCGCCTGCAAAGTGCCCTGCTGCATGAGAACCGATTTCGTGACCTTCGGAGATAGCGAGGTTGATCTGGTTGATACGCTCTGCGGTTTCGGTTTTGCTACCAGAAAAACCGATTGGCGTTTGGCCAGGAAGATGTCGTGGACCTTGGTACAAATCTCCTTCTTCTTTGGTGATGAAATATACTGAGTTTACAAAGTAGGTAAAGTGCACAGGTGTAGAGCTGGCCGCCATTTCTTTTGCAAATGTTCTTGTCTTCTTCCACATAGCAATAGATTTTGACCCATCAAAAGAAAGAACAACAAACTGAGGGATGTATGTGTACTTTTCTTTTTGTGGTGCTTCGACTACCTTTTCTGGAATCAAAGAATACTGAATCAAAGTTATCACACATAAAATAAATACACCTATTACAATGGCGTATATATTTTGGACATGTGGCTTATGTCGGGTCATTTTGTGCGCAGGAGAAGACTCGAACTTCCAAGCCCTTAACGGGCGCTACCACCTCAAGGTAGTGCGTCTACCAGTTTCGCCACCTGCGCATAATTGCTCCACCACTATAGCAAAATATCAGTTTTAATCAAATAAAAACCGCCTTTCGGCGGGATTTATTATGCTTCGGTGTTTTCTACTTTTGGAGTTTCTTCTACTACCTCTTTTGCTGCTAGTGTCTTTCGCATCGCACGTCGGATTTCTTTTGCTGCCTTTTCTCGTACGAAATAGAGTTTGCTTCGTCGTGTCTTTGCTCGTCGAGTGACCTCAATCTTGTCGATCATCGGTGAGAATAGTGGGAAGATCTTTTCTACCCCTACTCCGTCCATAACCTTTCGAACTGTAAACGTTCCTCCTGCTTGTTCTCCGTGCTTTCGAGCGAGTACAAGACCTTCAAATGCTTGAAGTCGGAACTTGTCCTTTTCTTTGATTTTCTGCCAAACACGAACAGTGTCGCCTGACTGGAAGTCAAGTTTAGTTCGTTCGTCGATATTTACTGAGGTAATTATTGCCATACGTAGGAGCAAATCTATCACAAACCCTATATTTCCGCAAGCCCAAACTCGTTTTTAGCCTCCACAAAGTCTTTTGGGAGCGGAGCCTCGACGGTGACCTCTTTGCCCTCCATATTGGTAAAGGTGACTGAGAATGCGTGTAGGGCGTTTCGGGTAAAGCCAAAAAGCTTTTGTTTGCCAGCGGCGTAAAGACCGTCATGGATGATTGGATGATTGATAGCTGCAAAATGTACTCGGATCTGGTGTGTACGGCCTGTTTTTGGCTCTACAAGGACATATGAAGCTAGTTTTGTAGTCTTTATGACGGTGTACCAGGTTTCAGCTTCTCGCATCTCTCCACGAGCTCCTCGTGTTGCAGACCATTTGCGGAAGTCACTCTTGCTGCGACCGATCGGACGATTGATGATGCCGTATTTGTCTTTTAGTTCTCCGTACACAAATGCATAGTATTTTTTCTTTACTGTTCGGTCTTGGAACTGAGCTTTGAGTGCCTCGTATGCCTCTTGGTCTTTTGCAATCAAAAGTACCCCCGAAGTCTCTTTGTCGATACGATGGACAATACCAGGACGGTCGATCCCCATGAGTGGTTCCCCTACTCCCTTTATATTTGGATAGTGTTTGATGATCCAGTCCGTGAGTGCTGGCTCCTCTCGTTTGCCATCTGGATGCACCACAATACCAGCCGGTTTGTTGACCGCGATATAGTGCTTGTCTTCGTATAAGATTGAAATTTCCTCCATAATGATGTACTCTAGCATAACTACAGGTAAATGCGCGATTAGCTCAGTTGGTAGAGCAGATCATTTACACTGATAAGGTCGGGGGTTCGAGTCCCTCATCGCGCACATTGTAGGACTTTGTGCTCATCAAGCACATCAAAAGGTGAATTAAGCGTTGATTTCTCTACGCTTTTTGCACTTACCGTAAAGTTCAAGAACATTTTTCGTATGATGTAGTCTAGTTCACTCATATTCTTCAAAGAACGAAGCAAAATAGGCATTTTTTCCATAAGTTCAAGAAATTGAGCATAGGTGAGAATACTGGCCTTTCCTTTCTCTATCAATCCTTCCGTTTTAGCAATAGCCTCTGCAACTTTACCGATTTCTGTATCAATGACCTTCAAATCTCCTTTGAAATGAACCTTTATTTCCTCATCCTTGTTATTTAAGAGTAAATCTTTGGTATTCAGCAGTTTCTCATGCAATTTCCTCTTTTGAGCTTTAAGAGACATAAGTGTGTCTTTGGCATCTAAGATTCTCTGTTCAGATACATGTGTCATTTCTGCTTTGTAATGGTCATAGCTTTTCTTTGAAGCAAAAGGCTTTTTATCAAGGAACGCATAGATATATTCCATGATGACTTTTGCCCTGACTGATTTTCCGTACCGTGGGCAATCCTCATTTTCACAGCGATAGTAAAAATATCTTGTAATGCCTTTCTTTGTTTTCTTAGGAGTAATACCTGAAGCCATTGCTTCATCGCATGAATGGCAAAAAACAATTCCCCGCAAGAGGTTGGCTTTGATGCTTTCAGCTTTGCGATAGCTCTTTGAGAGCTTGAAGAGTTGAGATTTGTCTGACAGCTTGTTTATCTTCATAAAATCCTCAACGCTCAACATGGGCATAAAATCATAGATAGTGGTAAGGTCTACAATGTTCTTCTTGCCATACATGAGGATGCCTGTGTAGACAGGGTCTTTGAGAAACCTCTCTATCCGTTGCTTGTCCAATTTAGGAAAAAATCTTTCGCCGTTTGGCAGGAGCCGAGAATAGCTGTTTTCATTGAGATAATTTGCAATATCATCCATCGTCTTTCCTTCAAGTCTCATGCGGAAAGAGTTCTTTATCAAATTGAAGTTTTTTCCATCGGGTCGCAAGAACTTATTCCTGTCTTTATAGTATCCATATTTAGGGCGATTTATATATTTACCTTCAAGAATACTGTGCTTGTTTCCTCGGTTAACATCGTCACTTAATTTATCAGAATACTGTTTTGAGAGGACGAAGGTGATACCTAAAAGCATTTTACCGCTTGCGTCATTAGTGAAAGTGAAGCTTACAAACTTCAAGTCTTTGATGATAGCTTTGTCTACGAGGTCAATTATTTCCCCCGCATCTTTCATGTTCCTTGCCAGCCTATCAGGGTGCCACGCTATGATGCCGTCATATTTTCCATTGTTCAAAGCATCAATCATCATCTTGAACTTCGGCCGTATGCCTGGCTCCTTTGCTGATTCAGCTTCTTCCAAAATATCCTTTTCTGAAAACTTCAAATTATGCTTTATCGCAAAATCCTTGCACTCTAGGATTTGGTCTGCCAGTGACCTAACCTGATTTTCGCTTTCGTCCGTTGATTTTCTAACATAGATAATATATCGGTAGCCTTCCTTTGCGGCACTGGTATCCGTGGGATTATAGATTGACTTGAGAGCTTCCAGTAGCTCTTCTTTATTGTTCGGGTAAGGCATAACATTATTTTATCACCCAACGACCTTAAAAAGCATTCTGGGGCTTTGTGGGCGGGTTTCTACTTATAAACCTCAATAGAACCACTGAATGCAGTCACTTCTCCCACTTTCTCATCTGAATAAGCATCCCTCACTTCAAAACGATGGTAACCTGAAATTGTCTTTCGCAGTGATGCCACCTTTCCCATAAAGTCTTTCTTGAAAGTAACAGTCTGGGTATACCAAACTCTATCCGCATAAATCACTCTCTTGGTTTCCGAAAACTCATAGCTCTTAATCAAACCTGCTTTCTTGGCTAAGCCTAAGACTTCATCAAGTTCTGCTTGAGCCTTTACCTTCTCATCTTCAGAAGGCTTGGTAGCTTCCTCTGGAGTTTCTTGCTTTGCTTCAGAAGTAGGAGCTGATACTGCTACAGATGGAGGAGTATCAGATTCTGGCAGGGTGGAGCCGAACAATACGAGAAGCACAACGGCAATTATAATTTTATATTTCTTATCAAGAACGAGGTTGTATTTCTTATGAAGGAATCCCCAAGTATATGGCATCAAACTTACGCCTAAAGCTATTCCCACAATGCCTGTTATCGGCATATCTTTCAACTGAAAGATTGAGACAAGTATAATAAAAGCCCCGATGATGATTCTTGCTATTTGCATATCTTTGAACGGTTTTGGTTGATAATAGGCTAGACAGCATAAAGCTCTCCGCCAGCGATGACCCGAAGGTCACCCATACAAGTTTCCCTGCATGACCGTTCAAAGTGCTCTGACGAAGAGCTTTATACTTTGAACGGATTTCCTATAGCCATGCTCATGCGAAACAGTGTTTCGCAAAAGGTTAGGCTCATATTCAGTTGTAGAGCCATTATATCTTATTTTACCTATATTGTTTATACTCTTTCTGCTATGACTGAATCAGCTAATAATCTCAAAAAACCTGGTAGAAATGACAAATGTCCTTGCGGAAGTGGGATGAAATTTAAGAAGTGTTGCGAGTTGGATACACTACCCCGAGGAGGAGTTATGAGAATTGCATATGAGAACGGAACAAGCGACCCCTTTATTGCAAGAATGATGTTTCAAATCTGCGACATCAGAAATCATATCTATAATGCCAAAGATAAAATGGATTTTGATAAAAAGCATGAGCCAGTCATGCAAAATCTATACGAAGCAAAGTTGGCAAAAGAAAAGTGCCTAAGCCTGATTGAAGAGCATAACAAGGATATTAAAGATGGAAAAAATTGTAAGTATAATGAAGCTCAAGGACTTATAACAATAGAGAAAACAATTGATAATGATATGAACATGTCTTTCAAGGATTTCTTTATTCGTGGAAATATTGCCTTAAAGAGCTTGATAAAATTGGCTGGTTTTCTAGGATACAACATCAGCTTTGCTTTTGTGGATGACAAAGACTTTCAAAAAAAGAAAGAGAGATTCTTAAAGATTAATCCCGATGCAAGATTTGTGGACTTTTGTAAGTTTATTGAAGATGACCGAAAAGCTTGGCATAAGATTTTCATTAAAATCAGAAACAGCATTGAACATGATGGATTCAAGGTTCCACCTGTGCAATATGTATTAAACCAGAACAAAATAAAGCCTAAATATTTTACTATTCAGCATCAAACTATTGAGGAGGTACTTAATATCTGTTGGCAAAACATATTCCATTTGTGCGAGGAAATAATTGTATTTTTACTAAGTACAAAGTTACCAGAGCCTCTAGTGGTGGTTGAGATTCCTGAAGATAAAAGAAACAAGGATAATCCAATTAGGTACACCATTGGATACAAAAATCTTCCGCCGATTCCAAAGAAATAAAATTATAAAAGGAAAACGCACCAGCCGAAGCCAGTGCGTTGTTGAAAGTTTTACGAGGATTGAACTCGCGGTTGCTTCACCGAGTGGATATGCCACTATTCGCTCACGACGAGCCACTTGTCCTTTGCATCGGAATTGAACGCTTCATCGCCGGTCACGGCGACCGCGTCAAGCCGAGAGCCTTGCGTGCCAGCGGCGATACGCAGGATGAGGTGCTCACCGTCAACCTCCACAGGCTCCATCGCGATGGCGATGAACCACAGATCGTAGTTTTCAATCTGTTCGGATGGCGTGTAAGCCAGCCGAGCGAGGATGCCGATTCCTGTCGTGCAGAGTTTGTGGCGGGCGGCCGTAGCTTTCCCGTAGAAGTCTTGGACGCTGACCGAATCGGTAATACCGAGATCGGCATTCGTCACAATGGAGACCTTTACAGGTTCCGATGGAAACTGAATGTTGCCATCCAGTTTTCTGATAAGTTGGGCGGCTTTCCACCCAACCACGATGCCGTTTTCTTCCAAAGCTTTGAGAAGCTCCTCTGCCGAGGTGAAGGAGGTGACGGGCAATGTCTTCCAGTTCGTTATCATGTTTTGAGGTTGGTTGTGTGCAGGTTGGTTTGTGACTGCATCTTTCAAGGCACGAAATGCCCTCAAAGATGCAGTCAAATACCTCAGTTCAAAGAGCTTTCCCAACTACTACTATCTTAACATATTTATCGTAATTCGTCAATATTAAGAAAGGGCTGTAAATAAAGCTTTTATACCTTCTCCAAACACGGACAACGATGGGTAAATACGGTGTAAGTAATGCTCTTCACTCCCTCATATTCGGGGGAATGTAGAGATTTCTTACTATTCCATCCATGTACTATCTGAAACCACAGCTCTATAGCTCTAGCATCGGGCTTTTCTAAGCAAAGTCTATACAATGAAAAAAGCACATTCTTGGTGAGTTTCTGACCCCATTTCCTCGTATCATCAAGCATGTTCCGCTTCTCTATGAGCTTGTTCCAGTTGGTGAGAGTAGACTGCTCAACACCCAACTTTTCCGCAAACTGTGACTGGGTTTTAATGGAAAACAGTATAGTCATAAGCTCTTCATCATCACCAAAGTGCTTCTGTGCTTTTTCTATAGGCATATCCCTAAAGAAGACAGGAATAGACTTCCAAGTGACATACATCTCAAACACATCCTTCTTATATGGAACCTTAGTATTTTTGGTATTTGTTGGTATTTCTGACACGCCTTCATTTTACCAAGAAACCCTTAAAATATATGTGGAAGAATGGATTTTTCTCTCTTTTTCTACTAATTTCTACTCACTACCAATACTACATAGTTCAAGAGAACTACCCTTATTGTAATTTAGTCCTTTATTGGCCTAAAGTAACGGTTTCTCCTTCACTCGTCATGACCTGCTGTTCAGGAGCTGGTTGTGCAGGGGCAGGGGTTGGAGCAGGAGCTTGTGGCAAGTTCTCTACTACATCGGTGAAATTATCTTTTTGCATAATAGTCTTACTTTAGCATATTATAGGGTTACTGGCATGGATGCTTCTTGGCGAGGTTGGCTCATAAACTTACGCATTTCCTCGTTCCATTTTTGAAAGGAATCGTGATGAATAGTCATTATCTCAAAAAGTTCATGCACAGCATTTAAGCCTGCACAGAAAACATGCTATAATAGTGCTTTAGAATGTCCTCTATTAAATTTGGCGCCTGGGAACTCTGGATTTTTACCCCAGAGGAGGCAGATTCGTTGAGGTTTCCTCCAAACACGTATTTCGCAAAGATTGATCCTACCTGTGAAGACGATGTGCCTGGAGCATGTCCTCGGCAGATCCTTTCCCCCGCTAGGTTCCTTGGGACCTTCAGAAATGTAGCCGCAGCTCTTCAAAGAGCGCAGGAGCATTTCAAGAATTAAAACTCAGAGCAGCTATCCGCGCTTGGCGCGGATTGTCTTTTAAATATACAATGTATACATGAAGAAATACCTAGTTACTGGCGGCTCTGGCTTTATAGGATCAAAGATTGCGGAGCGAGTTGGTGGAATTGTATTTGATACACACCAAGGTCTTGATATTTTGCGCTTAGAAGATGTTGCATCATATCGCGATGTCGATGGTGTATTTCACTGTGCTGCAAAGATCAGCGTCGGAGAGAGTTTTGAAAAACCTGATGAGTACTATGCGGTCAATGTGCTGGGAACAAAAAATATTGCCTCACTTGGTAAAAAAATTGTCTTTTCTAGTAGCGCTGCAGTCTACGGTACCTACAATGAAACTGTAAAAGAAGATTTTGCACTGCGTCCCGAGTCACCGTATGGACAAAACAAAGTAGATGCAGAAAAAATACTTTCGAGTGGCAACCATATCGCACTTCGTTATTTCAACGTCTACCCTTCCCGCTCCGGTGTGATCAATCATTTCATACGACTCGCAAAAGAAAACAAAGACATAGATATTTCTGGAGATGGATCTCAGGTGCGTGATTTTATTTTTATCGACGATATCGTAGAGGCAAATGTAAAAGCGATGGAGTATAACAATGATCGCTTCGAAGTCTTTAACATTGCGAGTGGAGTCGGTATCACCATAAAAGAATTGGCAGAGCTCATCATCAAACTATGCAAATCGAAATCAAAAATCGTATATTCTCCTCCCCGCAAAGGTGATATTCAGTACTCTATCGCTGATATTTCAAAGGCAAAACAAAAGCTAAACTGGGAACCAAAAGTCAGCCTCGAACAAGGATTGAGAAAGATTATATAGTGTGCCCCTGGTTGGAATCGAACCAACATCGACGGCTTAGAAGTCCGCAGTTCTATCCATTGAACTACAAGGGCGAATACGCAAAGCCTACAGCGAAGGATCGCGTACGTCAATGCTCGGGAGATTTGGAGCGTCGTACACTGCCTTCTTTTTTTCGTACTGTTCGATCACTTCATTTACTTTTTTTACATCAACGGTCGTGACCTTAGTTGTCGTAGCGACAGCTGCTATATCAATACCATTTACATCCTGATATTCAGCAAACGCCCACACGACTGAAAAAACAAGTCCGATCGCACCGATTGAAAATATGATCAACCAGTCGAGATATGGATCGTGTGTGATTTGTTTAAAGAAATTTTTCATTTTATTTTAAGTATTTCTATTTGTAATGAAAGATTCCACATCGGTATTTTTGCTTTCTCTGCTCCCTCAACTCGACGGATACTCACATTGTACAGCGCTGTCTTGCGTGGCATAGATTCCAACAAGGTAATAAATGCGAGGATATTTTTCCATTCTCCCCTCCCATCGATACGGGCTTTTATTTTATTGATCGACCCTACAGGCAAGTTTGTAGAATCATCTGCAGCAAGTGAAGAAATCGAGACATCTACTTTTGCTCGCGCACCCAATCTCTCTATAGTCTCTGCTACATCTGCGATCTCAGAGTCTGGGACTAGATAGCTCTTGAGTGTTGCGACTGGTTCTTTTACTCGGTCGAGCACATTTGAAATCTTTTGAGCTTGAGCTGCGCGGATTTCTTCTTGTTGGATCTCCTGCACACTGACGATAGTCGCTGCTTTATTTTTTTTAGTTAGAAACAACAAGACAAACAAAGTTATCACACTGATGAGGAGGAGGACGCTGACTGATATGAGTAGTGTTTTGAGTTTAGTATTCATATTATTTTGAAAGTATTTTTAAAATAAAAGAAATATCTTTACTCTTTGCCAGATCAGACACGGGGAGATCTGCTTTTGCGACCATTGGATTTGTTTCTACTTTCTTTTTGTATGCGATCAGTGTCTCTCGTGTCTTTGCAATACCACTCACGCGTAGATCCACCGTAGTAGAAGCTGTATAAGTAAATTCGATGCCTTGGATACTCACCCCGGGGACGAGCGCTGTGTGTGCCAAGCTTATCGCCTGCAATGCATTCATCTTGCCCAGACCATCAGCAAAACGATTGGTGACATCGATAATCGCTTTTACTTGAGCCTCGACTTCTTTGGTTTCAGTGGCTACTCCTTTTTCGCTGAACGCTTCAGTTTTTTTGAGTGATTCAGTTCGGCCAGCATATGAGACAAAATAAGCCGGGAGCATAAAGATAATTGTACAAATAGTTACCACGAGTAGTGTCGAGCACATAACGATCAATAGCCGGACGATATATTCCTTTCGTAATTCCTTTTTTTGTGTTTCGGGAAGGTATGTGTGCATTTTATTCTTTTATAGCTAGACCTATAGCCACTCCGTAGTCGAGTGCTTGGTTAAACTCTATCGGAGGGATCCTGTCTTTGTTTGAGAGTCCTGCCCAGACGTCTCCCAAGACAACCGGTATTTTCAAAAAAGATTCCAAACTAGGGATGAGATTTTCTGTTTGGGCTAGTTTTCCGATGACGTATATCTTTTTTATATCCTTCCCTTCTTCGTGAGTATTCCAATATGTAATAACTTTTTTTATTTCTTCCTGCAAAAGCGAAACATTTTTTATATCTTCAAAAGTGATTGTCGAGCTGAACTGTGCCACCTTACCAGACACCACAAACATACTCGTACTATGAGCAGAGATATCGATCACAAGGCATACTTCATCGCTGAGTGCGAGTGAGCGCAATATCGCTCGTGGTTCTGCATCAAAACCCTGCACATCGAGTCCGGCTAACGTACAGCAAGAGACATATGACTGAATTAGTTTTTCTGGAAAAGCTGAGACACTCGCTTTGGTGATGAGCTTACCTTTGCGCTGACTTGGGTCAAACTCATACACCACCTCAGATGGTGGAATAGGGATATTTTCTTCGAGCTTGCTTTCGACCACATCACGGATACCTAGATCAGAGACCCCCGGCATTTCAATATTAAAAAGATACATCCGCTCCTCTGGCAGAGACACCCGGACAAGAGACAACTTCAGCTTTTCTTTCAAAGCTTTTATTTCTTGAGCCAATACATTTTCATTCGTAATAGTCCCACCATCGACAAGTCCTTTTGGTAGAGGTCGCTCACCATAGCTTACAACTGTATATTTTTTGCCAGCAGAGGTCATGACGATTGCGCGTATTGCATCGTCGGCAATATGTAAACCAGCACACTGCACATTCAAAATGGCTGGTGGCGGAAACACTGAAAAAAATTTAGAACTTCGGCTGAGCATTTACGCTCTATTATACTACACTATTTTGCCTTGGCGCCTTCTGGGATATCCGCATTTGGTTCTAGGAGCGAAAACTTTCCATCTTCGGTCGATACAGCAAATAGCATGCCGTTGCTTTCATGGCCTTTGATTGTACGTGGAGCGAGATTTGTCACAAACATGCATTTCTTACCGACGAGCACGCTGCAATCTGGGAAATATAGAGAAATACCAGAGACAATTTGGCGAGGACTCCCCTCTGCAAAATCCACTGATAGCTTTAGGAGCTTGTCAGTATCTGGTATTTTTTCGGCCGAGAGGATCTTCCCCACTCGCACCTCTACCTTTGCAAAATCTTCATATGTAATTTTATTTTCTAGTTTATCCATTGTGTTTATCTAAAAATCGTTGAAGTATTAACGCCGCTGCTGATGCATCGAGCATATCATGTTTTCCTTGAAAAAACTCAGCATGCTGGCTCGACATATATTCTTTTTCGTACACCACCGGCAACCGAGTCACTCCTTCCAGTTCTTTTTTAAAAGGAACGATCATGTCCATGATTTTATTGTTTTCACCCTTATCATTTACTGATTCTCCTAAAATGATGCCGCTTACGCCATCTTTGCATATTTTCGCTATGTTTTCGATCAGTTTATGGTTGTTTGGGAGTACGCTGTGTGGCATAGCAAACTTGCCTCCCTCATCAGAAAGGGCTAGTCCTACCCGCTTTGATCCGTAGTCGATGCCGAGGTATCTCATGAAGAAACTATACAATATATTGGACTAAAATGATATTTTTGGTATGATGGCTCCACAAGGATGGGTGGCTGAGTGGTCTAAAGCAACGGTCTTGAAAACCGTCGCCCTCGCAAGGGGGCCGTGAGTTCGAATCTCACCCCATCCGCAGAGAGTTTGTAAAAACTTAAGCAGAACAAAACCCACAGAGCACTTTCGTGATGTGGGTTTGAAGTGGATTCATTGACGACCTCTCAACAAAGAGGGTCTTGGTGGATCGCGATACGGATGAGAGGCTGTGCGTACTTGTTTGAGAAGTAGAGCCAGGCCAACATCATAGAGAGTCCACCGCCGTAGAGGTAAAGGCCCAAGCCTTGGTCCTCGCGGAAAAGAATCATTACAGAGATCGCATAGACCATGATGGCAGCAAAGCCAACGATGTTGATCAGGATGGCACCGAGGAAGGATAGAATGCGTTTCATGAGAGTTTTGGTTTGAATTTAGTGGGAAATCTACGATTTACCAGGCGATAGCCTAGCTACAGAATCGCTTACTTCCTTCTAAACTCAAGCAAATACGCCTATTTCTCAAAGTCTTATTCTGGATATATTATACACCCAAATACTCTATTTGTCAAGGTTACAATATCCCCTTTTATAGACCTAAAATCGACCGTTCTGAACGCATCTAACCACTCCCGCAGAGAAAAAACGCCGAGCATTACGCTCGGCGTTTTGCGTCACAAAGAACTGATAAAGTCTGCAAGATCTCGAGAGAGTTTTTGTCCGAGTTCCCGCGACTCGTGCGACCTAAAACGAGAAGCAACTTCGATTTGGATTACATTGATATTGTGTCTTTCTGAGTGGTGGCGAGTAGTAAAGTCTGCGCTATAGTAGTCTTCTATTTCGCCGAGGCTTTCATCTTTTGGGAGAAAGACTCTATGTCCACGTCTCATCATATGGTCCGCTAGTCGCACATCTACATCTCCATATGGGATTGTTATCCGATTCCCTGTTCCGAGAATCAGATCAAACCCTCCTTGAGGTGCATATGGAGGCTGCTTTGCGAATCCATGAAGATCAATCAGGAGTGTTTTTTCTCTTCCGAATCGTTTGATGCTCTTTTTGACCAACCGATCTATGGTGCGATGATAGTGGTGATACGGTTCTACCAAGCGGACATCATCGAGTGCAGTGTGTACTTCTTTTTGTGTCAGCGGATAATAGTTTATCCCTTCTGGCCACGCTCGATTGTAATCGACGAGCGTTCGGGGCATGAGACCGCGGACGGCATTGGCTTTTGCGTGCAAAATAATATCTTTTGCAATCGGCCAGACGAATTTGTCCCTTCCTCGATACCCCATTTTTCTTGGTTCAAAGAACCCCGAGAGGTCACAGTACGGTAATCCGTCGTGCGGAACCGATATGGTTACGGGGCTTCCTTCTTTTACTTCAAAAACAGTGAGCCAATCTTTTGCACTGATCATATATTCCTTTATTTAGAGTTTAAGGTAACAAAAAACTGTAGAGAAGAGTCTCTAACTAGCAAAACTAGACCAGATCGATCGCACGCCGTTTATCAACATGTGCTGATTTAATCATTTTGATCAAAGCGAGTCAACAACACCTACTCCCTACTCGCCATTGCGCTCAAGCATATTTGGCTGTCGGTTGTGAGAAGATTGCAGATACTAGTTATCTGGCTATCAGAAAGTCCTGAGATAGTAGAGTACCCTACGACCCCCTGATAAAAGGCTAATTTGTGGAGAACAGGCAGTCCAACCACATACTGTTCAGACTCGTGGAGATTTTTTCCTTTAAACTTACTCATCATAGTGAGACCTAGTCCTTTTAAACAAAACTGTACGTCGATATCGGGCAATCCGCTTTTTGAACAAAGGGCTGATGCTCCAGCATAGTCTCTGACATGTGTACGCAGATACCCAAATGTTGAATACAAGAAACACGTCGGTCGCTCATCTTGGTTTGTAAGTCCTGAACACAACTGAAGTGGTTTTTCTGAACTTTCCTCGCTCGCAAATGGTCCCCAAAACTGCTCCATGCGAACCCCTTCGAAACATCGGTACATGTCTGAATCTTTTTTGATAACTCGGCAATCGCGAATAGCTGCTACAGTGTCCTGATTGTTCATGAGCATATACACATGCCCCATCCCATGGAAACAGCTCGCTCGGCTAGCTTTTGGCAATGTGTCGCATATCGCATCAGGACGCTTAGCAAATTCTGGATCATACTGAGAAAGCTCTTCGAGAACACCGTGGACATATCCTCCCGCACAGATATTTTCGACTAGTGCGTGTCGCACATGTTCAGGATTATCCATCGTCATGGCAGCATTAAACCCGTACAGTGCATATGTTTTATGTCCAATATCGTGTGCAATGTTGTGACAGTTGATGGCTATCGCTGGATCTGCCTGGATTGCATCGACGACTTTAAAAATAGAGTTTGGATCGTTTTCAACCAGCATGCTCAAAAGTTTGTCACGTATAGGTCTTTGATTTTCAAATGTTTTGTCGATATTAACAATAACTCGAGTGGGCTTTTCGACCATATTTTTTGAGATAAAAAATCCAGCGACAGCCGCACCAACAACTAAAAATAAAATCAGAAGCATCTTTTTCATAAGTATATTTTGTATAGTAGCACGTAGTTATTTCAAACAAAAACGCTGGGTTCCACGAACCCAGCGTTTTTCGCCTCGGCCTCATCAGAGGCCTAAGAAACGAGCAAACTGCTCTTGCGCCATCTCGAGCGAGCCATCATTGTAGAGGTGGGCGTTGTAGTGACGCATCTCCCTCAGTTCAGCGTCGCGACTTTTGAGTCGTTGCCGAATGTCCGCCTCGCTCGTGTCACCGCGACGCCGCAAACGCTCAACGAGCACCTCGACGTCGGAGACCGTAATGAACACCGAAAAAATATCGCCGCTGATAGCCGGGATTTTTCGTGCCAAAGCATGACCTTGGACATCGATAGTGAGGACTGGTGAGATGCCAGAGTCCAGAACATCGACAACACTGGAGACCAGAGTTCCATAGAGATGCTCGCCGTGAACGACGGCGTACTCAAGGAAATCTCCGAGCTCGATCCGAGCCTGGAATTCTTCCCTGCTCAAAAAGTGATAATCCCGCCCACCTACCTCGCCCGGACGCTCTGGACGAGTGGTTGCCGAGATCGACCGTTTGAAAAGTTTGGGGTAAGTCATCAAGAGCCATTTGACTAGCTCCGTCTTTCCCGCACCCGTAGGACCTGACACAATCAGAACAAAAGGTTTCTTCATGGGATTTTCTCCATTTCCAACACTAGATCACAGACACGCGAAAGTCAACATGCTATAATTTCTGCATGCCTATCGTTCCTCTTATCAAATGGACTGGACCTGAACATCACTACACTCAAAAGACAAGTGAGTGGTATTGGGCTGTTGGTATTATCGCTCTCACCGCAGCTATCCTCTCTTTTATGTTTGGCAACGCCATCTTTGGCATCTTTATCATCGTAGGAGCTACTGCTCTCACGCTCAACGCTCACCGTCCACCAAAAGAGATCACCATTGAGATCAATGACCGTGGAGTGGTCATCGACAAGACGCTCTACCCTTTTTTACACCTCGAATCCTTTTGGATCGACAACGATCACAACGAGCCTCGTCTCATGATCAAGTCATACAAGACTTTTGTACCACTTATCTCTCTTATCATCCGTGATACTGACGATGAAGCTGTCCGCCAGGTACTTTTGAAATATATTGCAGAAGTTGAGCACCCAGAACCACTCGGCAAAAGAATACTGGAAAGATTGGGTTTTTAATGATAATCTCAGATCTACATGCTCCCGTCGTTCAATGGATAGGACACAACTTTGCGGAAGTTGTGATGTAGGTTCGATTCCTACCGGGAGCACATTTAGGCAGCATAATATTTCTCACCGTATTTCTTCATGGCTTTTGTGATTATCCCAAGGTCCTTTCCCTTTCTCGTGAGTGAGTATCCATCATCCTTAACAATCATCCCCTCTTTCTCTAGGTTCTGTAGTTTTATCGTGAGTGTGCGTGTGCTGATCCCTAGCGATTCTTCGAGATCTTTGAATCTTTTTGGTCCAGTCAAAAGATCCCGTACGATAAGTACGGTGCTGTGATCTCCGATGAGAGCGGTCATGGTAGCGATTGGGCAGACTTTTTTCATATGATACTTTACAAAGTAAAGCGTTACCGATACAATAGCAGTATTATCAATATATCACAACCTATGTCTAAAAAAATAATTGCCATTTCAGGTAGCCTTAGAAAAGATTCTTACAACAGTGCAGTCCTCCAAGAAGTAAAAAAGACCGTCCCAGACCTAGAGATTGTCGACATATCAAAGCTACCCTTCTTTAACGAAGAGCTCGAAGGCAACTTTCCTGCCGAAGCAACCGCTCTAAAACAAAAAATAGAAGCAGCTGACGGTATCATCATCTCTACCCCAGAGTACAACCGCTCTATCTCAGGAGTATTGAAGAACGCTATCGACTGGGCATCACGTCCATGGGGTAAAAATTCGTTTGAGAATAAAAAAGTACTTGTTATGGGTGCCTCTGTCGGTCCTATCGGTACTGCGCTCGCACAATACGATCTAAAGAAAATCATGCTCTACCTTGGCGCATATGTAGTGCCAGTTGAGGTCTATGTAAATACTGTAGGATCAAAGTTTACAGACGGAAAACTAACAGACGAAAATACCAAGAAGCATATAGCAGACGCTGTAGATTTATTGCTTAAGTTCTAGATAGAGACGTGCTATGATGCCGAGGTATGGGTTTGGAAAATATCTCACTATTTGTTCATAGCGCCTTCCGTGACTTTTTTTCACTAGGCGAAATAGCTCCCAGTTCACACTTTTCTGCGAAAGGTGTTGTAAAACATGGTAGAATCTCAACAGCAAAGAGGATACTAGAGATAGGCCCAGGTATGGGTCCTTTTACAAAAGAGATTTTACGAGTTGCTCCAGGAGCCGCTGAGATAGTGGTGATCGATAAAAATCCTGATTTTATAGAGTTTTTAAAAAAAGATATGGCGGACACTCGGTTGGTTGCGATATGCGCAGATATCATCACTGTACCTAGTGAAGAACTGGGGGTATTCGACTCAATCATCTCTTCTATTCCCCTCTCATTGCTTGGGTGCGCTGAAAAAATAAGCTTCAGTGAGAAAATACATCGGCTTCTGAAGCCTGGTGGAGTATTTACAAAGGCACAATACAGCCTATCAAATATTCAATACTTTAAAGAAAAGGGCTTTGGTCCGATCAAATGGAGTTTAGAGTTTAGAAACTTACCACCTATTTTTATATATTCATGTCAAAAAAACTTATCATAGACGTAGCGCGACAATACTCACTAGTACTTACAGTATATGCAACAGTAACCTTGTATTTCCTTTTCACAAACTTTGGGGTCTTGCTTTTAGCACTAAGAACGATTGCATCTGGCAATACCTTGGTGCAAATCGCTAAAAGTCAACATTTCTTTGTCGGTGCGGTAGTTGGAATAGTTGCAATGATCATCTTATATGTGGCACACGGTAGTGGACAAAAAGAAAAGATAAAGATAACTCTGCTCCATGGGTGTATGCTACTTGTCTTACTCCTTTGGTCTACAGTCTTGATTGACTCTGTATATATTTCGGCTCGAATCGAAGACATCATACACTGGTCAAAAGCGTTGATGCATGCCGACAAAACCATATTTCGTGTCTACCCTGCCTTTTTCATGTTTTCTCATTACAATTTTATTTTTGAACGAACGATCATCCTGTCGTATATGTATGTCCCCTTACTTGTTGGTGTTTGGACCGGTTTTTTGTTTGTAACCCAAAAAATAGATGAACTAAAGAAATGGCTAGTTGGCGGATTCCTCGCCTTAGGTCTGTGTATCCCTATATGGATAGCTGTACCGGCCATGGAACCACTCACTTCATACGTCGTAAACGTCTTTAGACAAGAAATCCCTGAGGATATAGCAAATGAGATCAAAAAAGGTCCGCCTTCGCCATACTTACTAAAACAAACAACCATGTATCAAAATTTTTGGCTTGATAATCAAGGCCTACGCCATGCGGTAAGCAACTTCCCAAGCATGCATACGATCTGGGGCTTTCTACTTTTATTCAGCACATATCGTGTATTCAAATCAAAAAAACTTAGCGTTGTTTTATTCATAGTTGCAGTAGCAAACATGACAGGCGCAGTCTATCTACTTCAACATTTTGCAGTCGATTTGCTAGCTAGTTTCTGTGTATTAGGGATTATCGCACTTACACAACGCACAAAAAAGACTATTTGATCTTTTGGAGGGCTTTTACAGCTCGAGACTTGATACGTCCTGCTGCGTTTGGCTTGATGTACCCTGTTTTTGCTGCTTTGTCTGCTACTTGCTGGATCTTGGTGATGAGCGCCTGAGCCTCTTTTACCTTTTTCTCTTTAACAAGCTTAGTAAACTGCTTCAAAGTTGTCTCTATCGCTGATTTTCGGCGTAGGTTAAAGACTCTCTTTCGTTTTGAGACTCGGAGTGCCTTTTTTGCTGATGATGTTATTGGCATATATTTGTGTCATGAGATTACCACACGGCTTACAAAAATACAAGTTTTACGCTAGTATAGAGCTATGATTTCCTACATCAAAGGTACAGTTATATACATCGACCTCAAATACCTCGTCCTCGAGGTAAACGGCATCGGCTACAAAATATATACAACGACCGAATATCTCTCTACTTCGATCGGTACAGAGCTTTCGTTCTGGATTCACATGGTAGTGCGCGAAGACGCACAGGATCTATATGGCTTCCCTACTCGTGAAGGGGTAAACTTCTTTGAACTGCTCATCACCATATCAGGCATCGGCCCAAAGTCTGCCCTCAGCATACTCAATGCTGCGAGTGTCGAGACACTACAGTCTGCGATACAAACCGGGGAAACCTCTCACCTCACTAAAGTGTCTGGTATTGGAAAAAAGAATGCGGAAAAAATAGTACTCGAACTAAAAGACAAGATAGAAACGATCGAGGGACTCAAGCACAACAATGATAGCGATGCACTCGAGGCGCTCCACTCTCTTGGCTACAGTCACCAGGAAGCACGTGAGGCACTCAAAAAGTTAGATAAAAGCATTACCGACACTGGAGCAAAAGTAAAAGCGGCACTAAAAATACTTTCATAAAATATATGTTGAGCTACATCCGACCACTCATTCCAAAAAGTTTATTTCCTTACTACCACCTCACCCTTTCCTATCTCGGTGCGGTCATTTATGGTTTTCCAGGGAAAAAGCTCACGGTCATCACTGTCACCGGCACCAAAGGCAAAAGCTCAACAACAGAATTTACCTATCACATCCTAAAACAAGCAGGTTATAAAGTAGCTGTTTCAAACACCATTCACTTTGTGATCGATGGTGTCGAGCAAAAAAATCTGTTTAAAATGTCGACCCCAGGACGATTTTTCATCCAGCGTTTTATGCACCGAGCACTGAAAGTCGGCTGTACTCATGTTGTCCTCGAGGTCTCATCTCAAGCAGTGCTTCAGTATCGACACCTCTGGCTCTATCCTAACGCCCTCATATTTACTAATCTCTCTCCTGAGCATATCGATGCACACGGTAGTTACGACAACTATCTCAATGCAAAACGAGAGATTGCAAAAGCAGTCCAAAATTCTCCAAAGCGACCCCGCATCCTCATTGGCAACCAAGACGATCAAGAGACTCCAAAGTTTCTTTCATTTGATGCAGAAAAGAAAATCACCTTTACTGGACAGGACTTCCCTTTCGAACTTTCAGTACCTGGAGAATTTAACAAATACAATGCAGCTGGTGCAGTCGCGATTGCAAAAGAGTTGGGTGTTTCAGAGGAAGATATAAAAACTGCACTTAAGAATGTAACTCAGATTGCAGGTCGCCTCCAGTATATCGAGTGCGGTCAGGACTTTGATGTAGTTGTCGACTATGCCCATACTGCTGACTCACTCCAAAAACTCTACAATGTATTTAAAGGAAAAAGAAAAATCGCTATCCTCGGTGGTACAGGCGGTGGACGTGACCGTGCAAAAAGAAAAGAGATGGGAGCGATAGCGGATCGTGAGTGTGAAATGGTTTATATCACAAACGAAGACCCCTACGACGAGGATCCGATGCAAATCATGCAGGATGTTGCTCTTGGTGTTACTTCAAAAAAACCAGAAATCATCCCCGATCGACGCGAAGCAATCCGCACTGCCCTAAAGCGGGCTCAAGTCGGCGATGTCATCCTCATTTCAGGAAAAGGAACTGACCCATACATCATGGGACCTCACGACACAAAGACTCCGTGGAGTGATGCAGAAGTCGCTCGAGAAATACTAAAAGAAATCCTCAAGTCCTAGATACGTGTCGAGTGCCATTTGTTTTATATTCTTCTCCCGGAGGGCTGGGTCATGGAGTCGTGGCTCGTATATATATGCATATTCGATGAGGAGGCTCACCGCATCTACTGTATTGTGCCGACCGATCGCTACGAGTTCCTGATCTTCGACGAGTCCAGTATTTTCTTTTGGCAGATTGCTCGGAGAAAAGGATTTTGCGAGTCTGGCGTGAATCTTTTCTGCCACGGCTTTTGTTGCCTCAGCATTTGAATACTGCCCTTCTGGAATGTATATGGCAAAACCTTTGTACGCACCAGGACTGCTCAATTTCTTTCTTGGGTAATCGTTAAAGTGGATATGGATGACGATGTCGAATCCATTTTCATTTACCCATTTATTTATTCCGTATAGTCGTCGAGCTACATCGGGCGGAGCATCGTTGTGGAGCACTCCATCAGTCACTCGTTTTACTTGTCCTGTATTAAACAGCCGTACCATCTCCCTCTGATACGCATCCTTCCATGGCATGATCGTCTCCCAGTTTTTAACAAAATAATTTTCGAGATCTGGATTCCATTTTTCTTTATCTCTACTTATTACCACTTTATATTCAGACTCCTTGTCGAGAAGCTTTTTTATCTCTTCCGCTAGATCTACTGCAAGGTCTCGCTCCTTTAGTCCCCCATATTCTGTTCCCCCATAGTGTGGTTCGTGCCCGGCAACCAGCAGCACCTTTACCTTGTCTCTTTTATTCTCAGCTTTTTTGTATGTTGTTTTGAGATCAGACACAGTGATACTTTGCACAAAGAAAACTCCAGCTTGGTTGATCCAACTCGGCACATATTCTGTGAGATTTATCGACTTGTTTACATATACAAGTGATGCGATGAGGAGAACAAGTGGTACAAGTGTCTTTTTCATTTAGAAAGTGTAGTATACAAATTATATGCCAGAACTACCCGAAGTCCAAACCACTGTATCCGGTCTACAAAAGCATATTGTGGGCCGAACCATATCGTCTGTGTACACAGAGTACAAAAGACCATTGGATAAAAGTAAAATCATCGGTCAAAAGATCATCGGAGTAAAACGCCGCGCAAAAAATATCCTGATCGACCTAGAAAATGAGTATACCCTCCTCATCCATATGAAGATGACTGGTCACCTCCTCTTTGATGACTACGACAAAACCGATCCGTTCAATAGGCATGTGCGTTTCAAGATATTTTTCAAAGACGGAACTGAACTCCACATGTCAGACATGCGTCGATTTGCAAAAGTAGAAGTCATAAAAGATCCTGATCTATCACATCTAGGCCCAGAACCTCTGGAAAAAGCGTTTACATTCCCTGTATTTAAAACCTGCCTATCCAAAAAACCAAATGGCCGCATCAAGCCTACCCTCCTCGACCAAACCGTGCTTTCGGGTGTTGGAAATATATACAGCGACGAGTCACTCTGGCGTGCAGGCATACATCCAGAACAAATAGTGAAAAGTATTTCAGATACTAAACTAAAATTGCTGTACGAGGCTATCCGTACCACCTTGAAAAAAGGAATTGATTTTGGTGGCGACTCTATGTCCGACTATCGCAACATCCACGGCAAACCCGGAAAATTCCAAGAAAAACATCAGGCCTATCGCCGCACCGGAAAGCCGTGCGTGAAAAAAGGCTGCACTGGCACTATCCTCCGCAAGATGGTCGCAGGACGTAGCTCACATTTTTGTAGCGTGCATCAGAGGCTGACTAAATAAAATAATTCCTGCTGTCACTGAGACATTGAGCGACTCTTTCTTCCCTACTTGGGGTATCTCGATGATGAGATCTGCACGTTCTAGTATTTCTTTTTGCACCCCCTCGACTTCTGCACCAAATACGAGACAGACATCATCTTTTATTTTTGCTTCAGCGTAGTTTACTGATTTTGGGTCTTGCTCCACCGCAACCAGTTGCCCTTTATAGGTTTTGAGAAAATCAGATAGCTCTACATATTCCCAAGGCACGCTGTCCTCTGCTCCGAGTGAGACCTTTATAAAATCCTTTCGTTTGTTTTGGAATCGATCGAGCGGTGTAGGTGTGGTGCCTGAAAGATATATTTTAGTGACTCCTGCAGCATCTGCTGTACGAAAAATAGAGCCCACATTGTGGACACTCCGCAAATCGTGCAAAAGTATATATACTTTTTTCTTCATATTCGCTATACTACACGTATGTTGAGTTTATTTCCATCACTACTAACCTTTAGTCTCATCGCTCCTTTTTTGCTTCGTATTGTTCTCGCACTTGTAGTTTTGCATTTTGCATATGTTCACATCATGAAGCGACAGCACATTGCTGTGATCTTTGGATCTATCCAGGCTATTTCTGGTTTTCTCTTGGCGCTTGGGCTTTTTACCCAAGCAGCAGCTCTCATCCTCGTCATCATATTTGGCCTTTTGATGGTGAAACAGATCGCCAACAAGGCCTTTTTGTCTGATGGAGTAAACTACTATCTCCTTCTCTTTGTCATCGCACTTTCTCTAGTACTCACCGGTCCAGGAGCATTTGCTTTTGACTACCCTCTTTAGTTTGTGTTAGTATAGCGAAGTTAAAAACAGCTTTAAAAAGCTTTATAAATGCACCCATAGCTCAGTTGGTAGAGCATCTCCCTTTTAAGGAGTGGGTCGTTGGTTCGATTCCAACTGGGTGCACAATTAAACAGTCAGTATCCACTTCTCAAGCAATAGCTCCATATCCCCTCCTCTGCGAGCTTCATGATACACATCGACGAGTGAGCCGATTTGCGGTGAGTTGATAGTTTTAAGTTTCCAAAAAAGGATGCCGTGGATCTGCTCATCGGCGATTCCTCGTAGCTTTGCTTCTTGGTAGGCTGTCCAAAGCTTCTTTTTATCCCCCCACGCATTTGCGATTCCAAAGATATTGTAATCATCTTTCTTTTCTACCTTTAAAAATTCCTGGATTTTGTCTGCATGTTTTGTCAGAGCCTTTATTTTCTTTGCATCTAAATCACTTTCTCGAAATACAAAAATGTGTGGAGATTCTTTTATCCGTTCGATATAGTCACCCGCTTCATCAAAAAACTGAGAAAAGATATCCTGAGCATTGATGATATATTTTTGCACAAAAAGACCCTGACTTTCAGTGTACTCGTTGAGTAGATCAGTGCTCCAGTTATCAGAATTCAGATCAAAAAGGCTTGCATCAGGACGTTTTGCAATAAGAGAAGCCATGAGCTCCTGTGCTTTTATATTTATCTTTTCCCTGTCATTTCCGTGAAAGATGTACAACATGGCTGTAGTATAGCAAAAAAGGTATACTTAGGGCATGAAAAAAATAATTATCATTATATTAGTTATTATTATCGGTTTAGTGGTTTACATTTTTACAAACGATCGTATTTCACCGACTCCGACCTCTAAGCAGTCTTCACAGAAAGAAGTTGTTGTTCGATCGAACGATTGGAAGCTCCTTGCAAGCGGATCATTGCAACTAACTGAAGCTACAGGTAAAAAATGGAATGTTACTTTAACTGATGACACTTCTATAACTGATAGAAATATTGTGGGTGGTGTCACCGAAAAACCAGTGACTGTTGCGGCTTGGATAAAGAGCAACACTCCTTTCCGATTAGAAAATTATAATGGTCCTGGAATGAGTCCAAGTACTTTATTTGTCACCGGCACAGTTTCAGGAAATACAATTACAGCTAGCAAGATCGTAGACGAGGGTCAGTAATTACTGCATCTCCTCCCAATTATCCCCCACTCTCGCTTCAGTAGTTAAATCAAAATCGACGATCCCTTCCATGATTTCTTGAATCTTTGGGACGACCGAGAGCTCGTCTTCTTTTATTTCAAAGACAAGTTCATCGTGTACCTGAAAAAGCATGCGCACATCGAGCTCTTCATGGATTTTGATCATCGCCATTTTTATCACATCCGCCTCTGTTCCCTGGATCGGCGCATTGATCGCCATGCGTTCAGCTGCAGCTCGGATAAATGGAAGCTTTGAGCGTATCCCCTCAAAGTAGCGACGACGGCCGAATAGTGTTTCGGTGTAGCCCTTTTGCGCAGTTTCGTATTTTGTTTTTTCTAGATAAGTTGCAAGGCCTGAAAACTTTTCAAAGTATTCATTATAAAATTTCTGTGCACTCGCTCGATCGGTGCCAAGGTTTTTCTGGAGTGCAGTCACCCCCATTCCATACATCACACCGAAGTTGATCACCTTTGCTTGGCGACGCATATCTTTTGTCACATCTTTGAGATCGATCCCAAAAACTTGTGCGGCCACAGCAGTGTGTACGTCTTCTTTATTTTTGAAAATAGCGAGGAGCTTTTCGTCCTGTGATAGGTATGCAGCGATACGAAGCTCGATCTGAGAGTAGTCGATTGCAACTAGTTTGTATCCCTTCTCTGCGATAAATGCGCGGCGGATCGCTCGTCCCAAATCTGTTTTATTTGGTATGTTTTGAATGCTTGGGTTTTCTGATGCCATACGTCCGGTCACTGCTCCAGCCTGGATCATCTTTGGATGCACACGATCTTCGCTATCCACGAGTGTAGGGATAACATCGATGTAGGTCGACAAAAGCTTTGCGTATTCACGATATTTGAGGATTTCGGCGACGATAGGATGCAGGTCGATCATCTTTTCTAGTTCCGACTCTTTTGTTGAAAAGGCCCCTGTTCCAGTTTTTTTCTGGTTCTTTGCCTTGAGCCCCATTTTTACAAACAAAATCTCCCCCAATTGTTTTGGTGAGGCAATATTAAACTCTTCGCCAGCATACTCAGTAATTTTTTTTGAAATCTTCTCGAGCTCCTTATGGTATGTTTTTGAAAGATCTTTGAGATATGCGACATCGATCTTTGCACCGACTTCCTGCATTTTATCGACGACAGGTATGAGCGGTTTTTCTATCTTGTCATATATAAAAGTAGAATTTCTTTTTTCTAACTCATCAAAGATAATCTTCTTTGACTGCACAAAATTGTGAACTTTCGAAAAGTTATATATATCTTCGAGCTCAGGCTTTGTTTTATTTGAATCCACCACCCACAGCGCGAGCGCTACCTCACGAAGCTCTGCCTCGTCTATTACCTCTTTCACCTCTTCTCTCTCCACCCCGAGGAGTTTGCGGAGACGCGCTCCCATCGTTCGAAAATCCAAATCAGCAAAGAGCTTTTCTAGTTTTTCTATGTCGACACACTCTCTCCACTCAGGTGGCAATACAAAATCGATAGGGGCATCGCGTCGGATAGTCGCCAACGTTTTGCTAAAGAGTGCCTCCTCTTCCCCGTCTTTGATGAGCCCGAGTAGTCGGTCGGTGAGCTCAAGCTTTTCTGGAGTCTTTTTCAACACTTTGTACATATTCTCCAAAGTATGAAATTTGTTGATCAAAATACCAGCAGTTTTTTCTCCGATGCCTTTTATGCCGATGATATTGTCTGATGGGTCTCCTCGTAGTCCCTTGTAGTCAGGGAGATATTTTGGTTCAAATCCAAATCGATCGATGACTGCCTGCTCATCGTACAAAATGGTGTCATTGATTCCCTTTTTCAAGGTATATACCTGAACACGCTTGCCATCGACTAGCTGTAGTGTATCCATGTCGCCAGAAGCGATAATGATATCGACATCTTTTTCTAGTGTGACTATGGTGCCGAGCATGTCGTCTGCTTCAAAGCCTGGTTTGTCATACATCGGAATACACCATGCCTCAAAGATATCTCGAGAACGTTTGAGTTGTGAGACAAGAGCATCATCTGTTTTCTTCCGTCCTGCCTTATACTCTTTATATACCTCGTGACGATGTGTCGGCTGTGGGAGGTCGTAGCAAGCGACGATATAGTCGGGTTTTAGATCTTCGATAATCTTGATGAGCATAGTCGAAAGCCCGTAGAGCGCTCCAGTCGGCTCTCCTTTTCCAGAAACAAAGTCTGGCAATGCATGATATGCCCGATGGATGATGGCATGGACATCGAGGAGGATGAGGCGCTTGTTTTGAGATTGTTTAGCCATAGAGTGATTATACCTTTTTGAAGATAAACATAAAGCCGCCACGGGGTCCAGGGCTCCCGTGACGGCATTCATTTTTCTTTCAGTTCATTCGTTTAGATCACCTTTTTTCCTTTCCTTCTCGTCTGGCGAGATAATTCAAGAACCTCAGAGAGTATACTCTCGAGTTGTTTCATTTACAAATGTGCACACCACTTTGTCGTGTTTTGGTAGAATCTCTTGTACCTTTTCTGGCCACTCGATCACTACTAGTTTTTTAGGGTCAGCACACCATTCTTTAAAGCCCAAACTCTCTAATTCTGAAAAATGTTCGAGGCGGTATGCATCGATATGGACAAGCTGCCTTTCTTTTCCTTTATAAAATTTGGCAATTACAAATGTAGGACTAGTTATTTCTTCGGTAATACCGAGATGTTTGGCGATCGATTTTGTGAGTTCTGTTTTCCCAGAACCGAGGTCGCCGTAGAGACCGATGACATTGGTCTTTATATTTTTGAGCAGTTCTCCTGCAAAAACTTCGGTCTCTTGTAGCGATTTTGAAATCATAAAAATATACTAACACAAAATGAAACGCCCCGAGTACAAACGTACTCGGGGCGGTGTATGACCTTTTTCAGGGCCATGTAATGGTGCTTGGCTGCACCTGATTTGGGGCAATGCGGTAGTTTGGCCACCGATCGAACCACCACGGATAGTCGACCGTGACACCGAAAGGCGGGGTCGTCACCTTCCCCGACTCGACGATCCGGACACCTCCCGGGACATCGTATCCACCGACCCAGGTCCAGTCCCTGGCTTCCTGCCGCCACTCTGCGTGGCCGAAGGAGCTGCTGTAGGTCTGCTTACCGGTGTGGAACACGGTCGGCTGCGCGACCGATGCGGGGGTTCCGTATCTGGAGCTCCCGACGGTGATCCGGTTTTCCCAGCCATCACCAGCCTGAACCAGGGTTGGCGTCCTGCGCGGGCCTTGATGCGAGCAACCGGCAGCAATGAAACAAAGGACAAAAAGAAACAGATAGCACGTATTCACTCCTATATTATAACACTTTAAGATGCTATCTGTCAATGATGCTATAATTTTGCTATGGTTACCTTCGATGAAGATAAAAGCAATAGAAAAGTAAACGAACTTTTGAAAAAAGAGGAGGAAGATCTCGTGAGACTCCTCTCTCAAAAGAACAATATCGAATATATCGATCTTTCTGTTGTATCAGTAAACACCGATGCCCTCCGACTCATCGACGAGCACAAAGCCTTTGATGCAAAGGTGGCTGCTTTTGCTATCGTAGATAAAAAAGTAAAGATTGCGGCCAGAAACCCAAGCGATCCTAAAGTCGCTGATATTGCTGAGGGACTAAAACACTCAGGCTACGAGCCGATTGTATTTATCGCTTCTACCGCAAGCCTAGAAAAGGCATGGAAAGCCTACAAAGACATCTCTTTTGCATACGAAACCAAGGCAGGAGCACTCGACATAGCAAACGAAGAGATCTCAAACATCGTTGCCAAAGCAAAATCACTACCAGAAACCCAGGCCATCCTCAAAGAAATCCTTACACAGAACAAAAGCTATCGAGTATCTCGAATGCTCGAAACAATCATTGCTGGTGCGATTGCAACAGAAGCTTCGGATATACACCTTGAGCCAGAAGAAGAATACATCCGTCTCCGCTATCGTCTCGACGGAGTACTTGCTGATGTAATCAGTTTTGATATTGCTACCTATTCCCTCCTCCTCTCTCGTATCAAACTCCTTTCAGGACTAAAACTAAACGTAAAAAAAGGCGCACAGGATGGACGCTTTAGTGTAAAAGTAAAAGATACAGACATAGAAATCCGTACATCAGTTCTCCCTGGTGCATATAATGAGTCAGTCGTGCTTCGTCTTCTCAATCCAAAATCTATTGCAGTTCCTCTCGAAGACTTGGGAATACATACAAAACTACTCAGAATTCTTTTGGAGCAGATCGACAAACCAAACGGAATGGTCCTCACCACCGGTCCTACAGGTTCAGGAAAGACAACTACTCTCTACGCTTTTCTCAAAAAAGTATATGGTCCAAGCGTAAAGATCATCACCATCGAAGACCCTATCGAATATCACCTAGAGGGAATCACTCAGACTCAAGTAAACGAGCAAGGATACAACTTCCTCGAAGGTCTACGCTCAGCCTTGCGACAAGATCCGGACATTATCATGGTGGGAGAAATCCGCGACGGAGAAACCGCAGCGATTGCAATAAACTCTGCACTCACGGGTCACCTCGTATTTTCTACACTGCATACAAATGACGCTGCTGGAGCCTTCCCTCGCCTCCTCGACCTCGGAGTAAACTCTCGAGTGATGGGTTCTGCGATAAATATCAGCCTCGCACAACGTCTTGTTCGAAAATTGTGCACCTCATGTAAAAAAGAGATCGACAATACCAATCCAAAAGTCCAAGCTGTACTCGAAACAGTAATAGATAAAAAAGAAATTCCTCAGACCGCAAAGCTCTGGCAAGCAGTTGGCTGTGAAAAATGTAATCAGACAGGATACAAAGGCCGAATCGGTATATACGAAGGTATTCTTCTCGATGCAGAAGTAAACAAAATAGTGGAGATGGGTGGTAGCTCACAAGAAATAAAAACAGCTGCCCTACCCCAAGGAATCCTCACAATGGCTCAAGATGGTGTCATCAAGGCTTTACAGGGAGTTACAAGTATTGAAGAACTAGAAAGAGTTATTGAAATTTCTATATAGAGGAGTACGATGTGATAAGAACGTTAGAAGTCGAGTACAAAAATCTCTAAGCAATACTTTCAATGCGGACATCAGAAGCTAGAAATATACTCGAGGATATCCCCAGTGTCGTTTCCGAAGAAACGAACCAAAGAGTCCTTAAAAATAAATCAGGAACCCCGCGCAAACGGGATCCATTGCTTAGAGATTTTTGAATTCGATACTGTAAATGAGTTTCATAGAGTATCCTAGCACACAAACAATTTTATGTCAAGTACCCCCAAAGATATCGCTTACCTTGATCAAACCCTCCGTCCCTCACGGTGGGATGACTATATTGGTCAGAAAAACATAAAAGATAACCTACACATCCTCCTTACTGCAGCAAAACAGCGTAATCATCCACCAGAACACATCCTCTTTTATGGTCCTCCAGGACTTGGAAAGACAACTTTGGCACACCTCATCGCAAAAGAGACTGGTGCTGCAATCAAAATCACCTCGGGTCCTGCCATTTTAAAGGTTGGCGACCTCGCAAGCATCCTCACAAACCTCTCTGCGGGAGACATTCTCTTTATCGACGAGATACATCGGCTCAACAAAGCCATAGAAGAAGTGCTCTACCCTGCTATGGAGAGCGGATCACTCGACATCATCATCGGCAAAGGTCCATCGGCTCGAACTATACAACTAGAACTGCCTCCATTTACGCTTATAGCTGCGACCACACGCGTAGCCATGATCTCTGCTCCTCTTCGGTCACGTTTCTCTGGAGGAACCTTTAAACTAGAGTTTTATACCGAAAAAGAAATCGAGGAGATCATCAAACGCTCAGCAAAGATACTAGATATCGAGATCGAACACAATGCTGCAGCAGAAATTGCCAAGAGAAGCCGATTTACCCCACGAACCGCAAACTACTTTTTAAAGCGCTGCCGCGACTACGCTCAGATAAACCATTCAAAACTGACAAAAGACATCGTCGACAAAGCTCTCGCTATGCTCGGCATCGATTCGCTTGGACTAAATCAGGCAGATCGTGATATGTTAAAAGTCATCATCGACAAGTTTGATGGTGGTCCAGTCGGTTTGAGCACACTAAGTGCAGCAACGAGCGAAGAACAAGAAACTATAGAGGACGTATATGAGCCGTATTTGATACAATTAGGATTATTAGAAAGAACAAGCAGAGGAAGAAAAGTAACCGATAAAGCATACGCACATGTCAGGACATAATAAATTTTCAAAAATTAAACATCAGAAAGCAAAGACCGATGCTCAAAAGAGCAAGATTTTTGGCAAAATGGTTCGACTTATCACAGTAGAGGCAAAAAAAGCTGGAGGAAACCTCAAGTCCCCAGGGCTTGCGAACGCTATCGAAAAAGCACGCAAAGAAAATGTGCCGAACGACACGATCGACCGAGCAGTAAAAAAAGCAACCACGGACACTGAGGTGATGGAAAATGTAACTTATGAAGCATACGGCCCAGGAGGCTGTGCGCTCATCATCGAAGGCCTTACCAGCAATCGCAACAAGGCTGCTCAGGACGTAAAACACATTCTTTCAAAAAACGGTTTTGAACTTGCTGTCCCTGGCAGTGCATCATGGGCTTTTACAAAGACAAATGAAGGCTGGGTGCCACAGACCATGATCCCTATTAGCGACGAAGATGGTGAAAAGCTCCAGACCATCATCGACGAACTCGAAGAAAATGACGAAGTTCAAGAAGTCTTTACCAATGCAGAATAGAGTTCTCGCTATCGACCCAGGTTTTGAGCGACTTGGTATCGCCATTCTCGACAAAGACCGCCTGCTCTACTCTGACTGTTTCAAAACATCTCCAAAAGATAATTTTTACGTGCGCCTAAAACAAATCGGCGAGGAAATCAGCCGTGTAATAGAAACATTTGAACCGACTGCTTGTGCTATCGAAACACTTTTCTTTCAAAACAACCAAAAAACTGCCATGCATGTAGCAGAAGCACGTGGTGTGGTAGCGTACGAAGCTGCTCGTAAAGGCCTCCCTATTTTTGAATTTACACCACTACAGATAAAAATGGCGATCACGAGTCATGGGCGCAGTGATAAAAAACAAATTATCTTTATGGTTCCAAAATTAGTGAAAATTGAAAAAGAAATCAAACACGATGATGAGTTTGATGCGATCGCAGTCGGTCTCACTTACTTTTCCACAGTAAAAAATAGTTGCAAAATTATTTAGTATTTGTTACAACTAGAAAATCAGATTAATAACGATAACAAAACGAAATGTCAGCAGACGAACTTGAAGTAGAATTTGATCCGAAAAAAGCAAAAAAGGTAGATGATGATCTAGAGATCGGTGAAGTTCCTGTGATATTGGACGGAGACGATGAGGAGGTAGAAGGTGACGACGAAGAAGGTGTGCTTGAAGAAGAGATCAACCCTTTTGGTGATCGCTGGGAAGAATAATTACAAAACAATTTTTAAGAATCTCCGCTTGCCTACTTTGACTTCGATAGGCTCGGAGATTTTTATTTGTGCATCACTTACTTTTCCTTTTCCGACAATCTCTACACCATTTCCTTCAACGAGACGGCGAAACTCGCTTTTTGATTCGACTATTTTGTTTTCTACAACTATATCAACGAGGCTAGTACCCGCTGTTGTTTTTACAGTCAAAATATCTTCAGGCAACTCCCCTTTTGAGAATGTCTGTTCAAATGCTTGGTGTGCTTTTTCTGCAGCGGCCGCATCATGACAAAGTGTCACGATCTTTTTTGCGAGATTTATTTTGATTTCTTTTGGGTGGATATTCGGCACGTTTTCTTCGGTAAGCAGCTCGTATGCAAGCGGCATCATCTCATCGGTCCATGACATAACTTTTCCAAACATATCTTCTGGACTTTGATCGAGGCTGACCATGTTTCCTTCTGACTTACCCATTTTCTTTCCTGTAGGATCAACCAAAAGCTTTGTGGCAATAACTATTTTATCTTTGTTTTTTACTAAATCTCTTCCAACAAGCATATTAAACACTTGATCGTTCCCTCCAATCTCTCCGTCCACATTCATTGCAACAGAGTCGTATCCCTGCATCAAAGGATACATAAACTCATGTATGTATATAGGTTTATTGTCTTTCATTCGATTTACAAACATGTCTCGCTTAAGCATTTGATCGACAGTCACCTGAGATGCGAGCTCGAGTACCTCACCAAAATTCATTCTGCTCAACCACTCTGAATTGTATTTTATTTCAATTTTATCTAGATCGAGAAATTTGCTGATTTGATCTTTGTATCTCTTGCAGTTATTTAAGACCTCTTCACGAGAAAGTTTCTTGCGGGCAGCAGTTTTATCAGTCGGATCACCGATCATTGCGGTAAAATCACCGATAAGAAAAACTATCTTATGTCCTAATTTTTGGAGTTTTGCGAGACGAAGGAGCGGAATGAGGTGTCCAACATGAAGTGTTGGACCCGTAGGGTCGACACCATAATAAAAAGTGAGCTTTTCTTTTTCGAGTCGAGCTTTTACGGCCTCTTTATTTGGGTATACGTTCTCTATTCCTCGGTTCAATATTTCATCAATCATACAAACAATCTAACACAAACTGTGCTAAAATTCATCAAATGAGACATCGTAAAAAGATAAAAAACCTAGCTCTTTTAGCAAGTTCGGTCGGTATCATATGCGTCGGACTGGCTATTTTGTGGCTCTCTACCATCAAAATGCCTGATATTTCGTCTTTTGAACAGAGACGTGTCACTCAAAGCACAAAAATCTACGATCGAACTGGCACTATTCTCCTCTACGATGTTCACGAAGATACCAAGAGAACTGTCGTTCCTTTCGACCAAATCTCTGATTATTTGAAAAAAGGTACCATAGCGATCGAAGATATCGATTTTTATAAACACATCGGGATCAAACCGACCGCTATCATACGTGCAGTTATTGCAAACCTCATCCCAGGAGGACTCACACAAGGAGGATCGACTATCACACAGCAGGTTATAAAAAACACCGTGCTTACCAAAGACAAAACTCTCACCCGAAAGCTAAAAGAGTGGGTTTTGGCTTTGAAACTTGAGAAAATGTTGACCAAAGACCAGATTCTCTCAACGTATCTGAACGAAACCCCTTATGGAGGCAGCCTCTATGGTGTCGAGGAAGCGAGCCGTGCCTTTTATGGTAAAAGTGCAAAAGATATCACTTTGGCAGAAGCTGCATATATCTCTGCCCTATCACAAGCTCCAACCTACTACTCTCCATACGGAAAAAACAAAGCTGCTCTCGATGCACGTAAAGATCTCGTTCTCCTAAAAATGAAGGAAAACAAATTTATCACTCAAGAAGAGTATGATAATGCAAAAAAAGAAGTAGTGAACTTCCTAGAACGAAGTAGCACCAGCATCCGCGCCCCCCACTTTGCTTTGATGGTAAAGCAGTACTTGATTGATAAGTACGGTGAGGATTTTGTATTTCAAAATGGTCTAAAGGTTACCACCACACTCGATTACAAACTTCAAGAAAAAGCTGAGGGTGTAGTAAAAAATTTTGCACCAAAGCTAAACGACGACTATGGAGCAAGCAACACCGCCATGGTAGCAATCGATCCACGAAATGGAGATATTGTCATGATGGTTGGATCAAAAAACTATTTTGACCAGACAATAGATGGAAATTTCAACATCATCACCGCTCGACGACAGCCAGGATCGACGATGAAGCCCTTTGTGTATGCTACTGCCTTTAACAAAGGCTACACCCCAGACACGATGCTGTTTGACGTAAAGACTGAGTTTTCTAGCGAATGTACCCCTGATAGCAAGCCAAAGAATCCAAAAAACGACAAAATAAAGTGTTACTCGCCGGATAACTACGATGATATATACCCTGGCCCTATGACCATGCGTTTTGCTTTAGCCCAGTCGAGAAACATTCCAGCTGTAAAAACACTTTACTTGGCAGGAATAAAAGACTCAATATCGCTAGCAAATGACATGGGTCTAGAAAGTCTCAATGATCCTGATCGCTATGGTCTCACACTCGTGCTCGGAGGCGGTGAAGTTTCCCCTCTCGAGATAACAAGTGGATATGGAGTATTTGCGAATGACGGTATAAAAAATAGCCCTCGTTTTATCCTCAAGGTTGAGGACACGAACGGAAAAGTGTTGGAAGAATCAAGGACTGCTCCAGAACGAGTCCTCTCTGAAAATACAGCTCGACAGATCTCAGACATCCTTTCTGATAAAAAAGTCCGTATCGAAAGTCTTACGAACCTTTTGAGTGGTGTTCCACGAGAAGTAGCCATAAAAACAGGTACCACTAACGACTATCGTGATGTGTGGGTTATCGGGTACACCCCTTCCCTTGTGCTTACAGCTTGGGCTGGAAACAATGACAACACTCCGATGCAGCGAAAAGTTGCCGGCCTCATCATCGCTCCAGTTTGGTCTGCTTTATTTGCAGACATAGCGTCTTCTCTGCCAAATGATTATTTTAAAAAACCAGAACCTCTTCCCCAGGGACTTAAACCAGTACTCAATGGAACTTGGAAAGGTGGCGAATCATACTTCAAAGATACGATTTCAGGAAAACTTGCGACTGAGTTTACCCCTAACGAAACAAAAGAAGAGGTTATCAACCCTAGCGTCCATTCTATCCTCCACTGGGTAGACAAAGACAATCCGCGCGGTCCTATTCCAAAAAATCCTGAGAACGACTCACAGTATGTGTCTTGGGAGTACGGTGTTCGAAAATGGTTTGCTGAATGGCAAAAGAAAAACCCTGGCTTCGTCGAATCAAGCAGTTTCTACATACCTTCAGAAAAGGACAACGTCCACACTGCCGATACGCAACTTCAAGTAAGTCTTGATACTGATCTTCCAAATCGAGTTGATAATGAGGATACAGTGACTATATCATTCTCAGTTAATGGTGAGTTCCCTTATCGAAAATCAGAGCTTTACATCAACAACAAGTACATTGCATCGACAGATAAAAAATCTTTCTCATTTATTCCAAAAGATCTTGATTTGGATGGAGATGTCACTATCACCATACGATCGTTTGACTCTGTATTCAATAAAGGAGAAAAAACGTTTGAATTGCGAGTTAAATAATATCGAGAATACCTGGGATTTTCTCTAAAATCTTTGCTTTCTTCATAAAAATTTGGTTTTTTACGATTGAGCTGGCTCGAACAGTGACCACTTTATTCTTTATTGTTATATCTTCCACAGGGATATTCATTTCTCGAAGTGAATCAATGATGATTTTCTTTTGACTTTCTTTATCAAATCCTATTTTTTTAAACTTCTCTAGAAATTGAGCTATATTGAACATTAGCGGTTCATTGGCATTACTATATAGACAAAGGCACTATCTGGTACACTTCGTATCACTACAGGCTTATTAGGGCCATTAAAGGTTAAAGAAAGGCTGTCTGTCTCGATAGACTGGAAACAATCGGTAATATATTTTTGATTGAAGTTTACCTCGATTGGTTCCCCTTCTGTGACTGCTTCGACTTGGTTTAGAGTGTCTCCAATATCATTGTTCTTTGTGGTAATTTCAAAAGCCGTATCGCTTACTTTTATATGAACTTGATTGAATTTGTCTGAAAATATATTTGATATTTTTAGGGCCTGGATCAGATCTTGCTTCAAAACAACAACTGATGTTTTACTTTCCTTTGGAATAATCTGTCGATAGTCTGGAAAAACACCGTCGACCACTCGAGAAACCATGTACACATTCTCAAATTCACATGAAATCTGATTTTTTGAAAGGATTACCTTTACATCCCCTTCAGCTTTTTCTATTACTCTTACTATCTCAGAAACATTTTTAAAAGGGATCAAAATGGATCCAAAATCCTTACTTTTTTTTATCTTTACTTTCTTTTCAGCAAGTCTAAATGAGTCTGTTGCTGCAAAAACAACGTATCCTTCTTCGCAATATATGTAAACACTTGAAAGCTCTGGCTTTACCCCTGATGTAGACGCACTGTACCAAACAGACTTGAGTCCTTTAACAAACTGTTTTCCATCAAGTTCGAAAGAATCCCCTTCAACGCGAGGAATCATGGGAAAATCGTCAATTGGGAGAACTTTTATAGTGGTGTTGTTTTTTGATGTACTTATTTTTAGATTTGAGTCTTTTAACTCCATTTTTATCTTTTCACCAGCCACTCCAGAGAGAAAAGTTGAAAGTATTGTGCCTGAGACAGCTACTGCCCCCGGCTCGTCGATCTTTGCAGGCACAAGAATCTCTATACCTAGGTCTAGATTTGTTGATTTTAGAGTAAGATTGTTTTTATCTGCCTCAATTACGATACTTGAGAGTATGGGTAAAGAAGCGTTCTTTCCTGTGATCTTTTCCACAGTACTGACTGCTTCCATGAGTCTCTCTTGTATACATTCTATTTTCATAATATTTCTAAATTAGGGCTATTAAGGCTGTTGATATGTGGAAAAGTTGATTCTGTCTTTATTTTACAACATGTCTTGTTATAAAGTTATTAACATTTTTATAACATTGTCCTCAACTGACCTATCTCCTGAGACAAAAGTGAATTAGTTTTCAACTCGTCTTTCACTTTTTCACAGGAATGAATCACAGTTGTATGGTCTCTTCCCCCCATCTTTTCCCCAATCGATGGGTATGAAATGTTGAAATCTTCTCGGAGGAGAAACATGATTACTTGGCGAGGCTTAACAACTTCCTTTTTTCGAGTCTTGTCGTATATGCTCTCTTCGTTGATGTTGTAGTAGTTAGCCACAATCTTTATAACATCCTTAACAGAAGTGTTCTTTTTTGGTTTCGTATTGTCTTTTAGGATTGCCTTTATATCGTTTATTGTTAGTCTTCCCTTCATTTGGGTCTGGATCGATATAGTATTCATCACTCCTTCTAGTTCTCGGATGTTTCCATCCAAGCTCTCAGCGATATATTCGATGAGCTCTGGCTCCAAAATGAGGTTTTGAAGAAGACTTTTTGCTTTGATGATAGCCAATCGAGATTCTAGGTCTGGTGAAGGTAGGTCGATGAGCATTCCAGCTCCAAAACGTGAGCGGAGGCGATCTTCGAGACCAGGAATCTGGTTTGGGTGCTTGTCTGATGAGAAAACAAACTGCTTGTTTTGTTCTAAAAGAGTATTAAATAGGTGAAAAAGCTCTTCTTGAAACTTTTCTTTGCTCGAAAAGAACTGGATATCGTCCATAATAATCACGTCGTATTTGCGGTAGCGCTCTTTGAAGTCTTGAGTCTTCCCTGTTTGGAGGGCAACGAGGCACTCAGATCCAAACTTTTCTGAAGTCATATAGTAAACTTTCTTTTCTGGGTACGCTTCTTTGATAAAGTTCCCTATTGCTTGGATTAGGTGTGTTTTTCCCCTCCCTGTGTCTCCATATATAAAGAATGGGTTATAAGCCTGGCCCGGGCGCTGTATGACAGCTTGAGAGGCTGCGTGTGCAAGCTCGTTGTAAGGGCCTACTACAAAGTTTTCGAAGGTGTATTTTGGGTTTAGATTGTCATTTTTGTTGATATAGAGGTCTTGAAGAGGAAAACTAGCGTTTACTTGTGGGGTTTGCTTTGCCTCTACCTTCTTTTTATCCTTTTTGTCAGAGATTACATACTCCAAAGCTCGAACTTGTTCGTTGTATTTTCTCAAAACTCGTAGAATGTTGTTGTGGAACTTCTTTTGTAGCCATTCTTGGTAGAAAGCGCTAGGAACATGGAGGTAAACTACGCCGTCGTCTATCTTCCCTAGTGAGGTGTCTTTGAACCACATTATGAAATTGCTCTTCGATACTTCTAACTGGATTTCGTTTAGGACTGACTGCCATAGATTATTTATATCGATCATAAGCAAATTATATACCTGTTTATAAATGCCGCTACTTGTGCAAATCGATAAATTTTGTTGAAAAGCTGTTGATTAATTGGGGATAATGATATATAGTGGTACAACTATGTCAACAACATATAGCCCTAAGAGACGAAAGCGCGCACGAACACACGGCTTTCTCGTAAGAAACAAATCAAAGAACGGAAAGAAGGTTCTTCAGCGACGCCGACAAAAAGGCCGCAAGAAGCTATCTGTCTAGTATGTTAAAGCGCTCAACCAGGCTCTCAAAAGACCTGTTTTCTGAGGTGATGCAATCAGGAAGATCATTGCATTCAGAAAATGTTTGGTTGAAATATAGAAAAACCGGCGATTCAACTGGCCGGTTTTCTGTGTCTACACCTAAAAAAGTTAGTAAAAAGGCAGTGATTCGTAATCGAGCACGAAGACGAGTGTATTCAGTGATTGTTCCGGTCAAAGGAATTCAAGGAATTATCTTTGCTAAAAATGACCTAGAACAAGTTTCTTTCAAAACGCTAACAGACGAGGTCGCTTCCCTATTGGCTAAAGCTTCGCTACAATAGTCCTTATGTACCACGAATATATCTTCAGACCTTTATATAACGGCTTAATATTCCTTTTTGATTTTCTTCCTTGGATCGATGCTGGTATCGCTGTGATTTTGTTTACCTGTATTGTAAAGCTCGCACTATTTCCTCTTTCAAAAAAGGCCATTATCACCCAAGCTCGTATGAAAGAAGTCCAGCCAGAGCTAGAAGCGCTTCAAAAAAAGTTTAAAGACGATAAACAAGCGCTCTCTGTTGCCACCTTTGAGCTGTATAAAAAGAAACAAGTAAACCCTTTTTCAAGCATTTTGCTCATTCTGATCCAGTTGCCGATTCTTTTTGCTCTATACTCTATATTTGTTCGATCTGGACTACCCTCAGTAAACACCGGTCTCTTATACTCATTTATAAAGGTTCCTATAATTAGCATGCATTTGTTTGGATATTTTGACATTGCAGGCAGAAATATAGTCCTCGCTATATTCGCGGCCGTAGCTCAGTTCTTTCAGATTAAATACGCGGTAGGAAAGACTCCAGAAAAGAAAGAAGACGCTTCATTTCAAGAGGATTTTGCTCGAAGTATGTCAGTTCAGATGAAATATATATTCCCTGTTATGGTGTTGATCATTTCATACACAACATCTGGAGTAATTGCACTCTATTGGACAGTTAGCAGCTTGTTTACATTGGGTCAGGAAATCTACGTAAAGAGAAAGATTCTTAATTTGCCAAATCAATAGACCAGAGACTGAGATCGTTGTAGTTTATAAAGAATAGTCCTTGCTCTTTTGGATCGAGGGTCAGGTCTATTGCGTCGATAGGGACTCCAGTTTCGCTGAATAGATTTGAGACTTTATATACATCGTTCGTGACAGTATCTAGGTGCCATATTTGATCCACTCCCTTCGTTAGGCCTTTGTACCAGTCATCAGGCAGATTTTTGAGAGGCTCAGTGGCCACCGCACAGTATAGGCTAGTCTTTTTTATATTGCCCCAGATACATTTTTCAGGCAGGGTCTGGAAGAGTGTATTTTGATTTGATCCATCTGCGACAGTGAGAACTCTGTTCTCCACTCTGCCTGCCACAGAGGTGCTGTATAGAACTTTTTTAGCGTCTCTGCTGGTATTTGTGGTGAGACCATTTATCGGCCCAAGAATCTTTGTGAGACCTCCTGTTTTTGTATTCAAAAAGAAAAGATAACCAGGGCTGAGGCGATTTGCTTTTGTGGTAAGTGTGATTGTTCCCTCCTCTGGCCAGGTTGCAACCCACTCTTTGAGAGGAGAATTAAAGATCTCTGCTTTTGTAGTGCCATCGAGTTTTGAAATATAGCCGATAGAGCCTGCCGCAGTTTTTTCTAGAGTAAATATCCTGTCTCCTTTTGGAGATATTGCAATAGAGCTAATGTTGTTTGAAAGAAACTTTGCCCGTATCTCTTCTTTGACTGGCGCATACATCGTTGTAACGATCTCTGTTCCTTCTTTGATGTATCTCATCAGGACATTTTTTCCATTTACATCAAAAAGACTCTCATATACACGCAGAATAGTTGTGTTTGAAAGCTTTGTTGGGTTTTGTGTGGCAATTTCTGCGTTATATACATGACCAGTTCCACGATCGACAAAGAAAACCGAGGTGCTGCTTGCAGTCGATGAGCCGACGATACCGGTAGCTACTGGTGTGGCATACAATTTGCGGATCTTTGGAAGGGTTGCTGTAGATGGCTCAGACACAGTTCCGGTCGATGTGCTCGTTGCAGGATCTGAATTGGTTTGTGGTACCGGAGTGCTCGGATTTAAAGGAGAAAAGCCGGGGCGGGTAGAAGAAGCGTTGTTTTGATTGTTTGCACCACCATTAGTCCCCTTTTCGAAAAAGAAATACCACCACGCTCCGACAAGAAGGAGGACTATGACAACAAGTGTGAGGATGAAGGTGGTGGTTCGTGACATTATTGTGGCTTGATTAGGTCTTCAAGCTTCTTTACTACGTTTGCTTTTTCAGCCGCTAGTATCGCGTTTTCTTCAGCTGATAAGAAATTTCTTTCGGTATTGTACTTTTTTACGTCCTCAATCAATGATTTGATAGTAGCTGAGTCTCGAGCGCCTTCCACAGTATTGTATTCCAAAACCGTTTCTTGCGCTGCTTTTAAGCTTCTTTCAAAATAAAGGTTTTGATCGAGTTGCTCGAGATAAAATTCTTGCTTGTTTTCAAGAATTTTAACACCCTCAATATCACCCGCCTTCTTAACCGTTTCGATGTTTCTATTGTTGACGTTGATCAACTCTTGCTTTCGGAGATCGATTTCTTCTTGTTCTCGTTGTGTGATTGTTCCGCCCGAGATCGAATCTATAGCCGCATCAACCTTATCAAATCCAGCTTTTAGAGTCGCGTCTGAGGTCAGTCTTTTTGCTTCCCTTTCAAGCTCTATTGCATTTTGCTCTGCTCTAGCGGCTTTTACTTGGAGTGCGCCAGATTTTTCTGGGTCAGAAATAGCTGCCGCAGCTTGTTTTCTGTACTCTGCCGCTTCAGCTCTCAAGATCTTTGCTTCTGCTTCCAACGGTTTTACGCTTTCAAGTGCATCGCTCAAATCCTTATTTATTCTTTCGTCCGCAGTTTGTAATAGCCCTTCGTAGTTGAAACGTACACCAGTTATTTTGATTGGTGGTAGTTGAGTGTCGATATTTACTAGTCTGGGGTCGATTGTTTCAAGAATAAAATATGAAGAGATAATTGTGATAAGTCCCCAGATAGCGTTGCCGATACGTGCCTTTGCGTCACTCTTTTTTGTGACGATGTCGCTCAATGCATATTCAAAGCCTGCATATATGATCACCACGACAGCAGCAACAGCAGCAAAAGCGATTGAGAAGTTGTATATATAAGCGATATACGTCTCAGCTTTTATTTCTTTGATCATGGTGCCTTCAGCACAAGCTGTGTCACTATCTCCTTGCCCTGTGTTCTGGATACACGGTAAAGGCTCTAGTAGTACGTAGTGTGATGAGGCTGCAAATGAGAAGAGCGGAAGGAATATGAATAGTGATAAGATTATTTTCTTCATTCTTGTTCGCTTGTTCGTTTACTAAAGTATACCGTAAAATCTCGTTTTGCGGACTGGAGTATGTTTCGTGCACTGCGTATTTCAAGGCCGATCAATGTTTGTCCGCTTACGTTGCCGTTGTTTCTAAAAGTGATACTCTTTTGAGTATTTAAATCTGGCTGAATATCGCCATTGATGCTCCAATTGTAGCTCCCAACATCGCTAAAATTATAAGGGGCGGCGGTTACCTTGAATTCGTTGTTTGTTAGTGGCTCCTGGTCTATGAGCGCTCTATTGTAGAGCACTCCATACAACGGATCTTCTTTATAAAATTGAACTTCTGGGTCATAAAAATCAACTACAACAGTGCCTGCGCCTCTTGTAAGTCCGTCTCTTGATTGCACATCAACGCGTACGGTCATAGGCTCTGGCACTACGTTGCCTGCTATGACAACATCTTGTTTGCCGTATCCAGAATTGCTTCCCAGCACCGTCGATCCCTTTTTCCAAGTATAAATAAGATCTTGTGGGTTGATGCGAGTGCCGTTTTTGTATAGTTCCGGAACAGCCACAAAATGGATCGATCCTTGGTATGAAGGTAGACCCTTCCCTTTGAAAAGAGGAGGTGTATAGCCTATTGCTTCCCAGGCAATACTTACATCACCAGGGCGGATGACTACGTTTCTGCGTAGGTCTCTACCAGCTGCAGTACGAATCGCTATGCCCACGGTAGTACTTTTGCCATTTGTTGGGGCGTTTATGGTAAATGTATCTAACCCAGTTCCCGACTGAGCTTGTTTGCCATCGATAAGCCAGACGATCGATGAACGTGTAAGATCCAGAGAGTAACTTGCGACCTTTATAGTTACTTGTTGACCAGGCGCAGGACTCTCAGGGCTCATATTTATTTCAATGCTATCTATAGCCGTTGGAACCTGTCCAAAGGCAGATATTGGTATGAAAAAAAGTAAAAAAAGTACAAAATAAAGACGTTGCATCGTCCCTATATTGTATCACGACTTATTTCTGAATAATCAGCAGCGATTTCCTCATCACCTGTGTCTTTTTGTGGGAGACGCACCCCATCTTTGTTTAAAGGTTTGCGTATTCTTTCAGCTGATGATTTTATCTTTAACATATGCTTTGCGGTAGTTGGGGCAACTTTTTCAAAAACCTCCTTTCCTTTGGAGAATGCATGGATAACCACAAGATCTAGTGTCCAGAGAGGAAGTGCGTCTAGTCCAGGAAGCATTTCGAGGGTACCAGCGCCCAGCATGCTCGCTATTTTTTTCGGATCTGTCATATTAACACCAGCTAAATGTAGTGAAAATGGAAGTAGAAAGAAGACCACAATGTCGATCCCTCGGTTAATAATGACTCCAATCGCAAGAAGATCCAGGAGTACTTGGAGTATGTCTATAAATATTACTGCTGCATAGAAAGCTACCCATTTTTGTTTACTCATTGTTGTTCGAGCTCGGCTTTTGCTCGTTTGATTTCTAGGATTTGTGAAGGGTTGGTAGTGATGATCTGGTCCTCAGTATAAGAAGCGATTACTTTGATTGCGACGTGTTTCATACCGACGAAGAATATTCCCTCTCCTACATCTGATTCAAGAAGTAAATATTTTTCTTCGTCTGTAAGGTTGAATGTACGCTGGATAATATCCATTGAAGAAGCCGATTGCTTCATAAGCATCTGAATCGAAGAGTTTGTGATGATCGGTAGTCCGTATGGAGACTTGAGGAAGTCGTCGACGTCCTGAGTGATGGTCGCCAAACCGAGGAAGTATTTTCGTCCTCGCTTTGCCAAACCGAGTAGGAATGAAGCCGTATCTTCTGATTTCATCATCCACCATGCCTCATCGATTACGAGCAGTCTTTTCTTTAGATTCTTGCGCACGGCGCTCCAGATGTAATGGGTGACGATATACATCGCTACTGGTTTGAGCTCGTCTTCCATGTCTCGAAGTGAGAATACGACGAATTTTTTGTTGATATCGACGTTTGTAGGGCGGTTGATAAAGCCTGACCATGTTCCCTTTGTATACTTTGTGAGTCGTTGTACAAGTGAGTCAGCACCTTCCATACCTGCAAGCACTAGCTCAAAGTCTGACATGAGTGGAGGTTCAACATTTGCGAAGTTTGATTCTGCGGTAATATCTTTTAGAGCGTAAGTTTCGGTGATTGCACGATCGATGATCGCATCTTCTTCCTGTGAGAGCCCTCCAAGCATGATACGAAATAGTCCTACTAGGTTTACGATGTGTGATCGCAAAACGTCAGATACTGCTTCGTCTTCTCGAGGCATCGGAAGGTCAAATGGGTTGATGTGGTGCTCTGAAGTAAGTGAAATATTGAAGTACTTCCCTCCCGTTGCCTCGGCCATATATTCGTATTCTCGTTCTGGGTCGATCACGATCACCTCGGTATCAAACATCAAACTACGAAGAATTTCGAGCTTTGTTGTGTATGATTTTCCAGATCCAGCCTTTGCGAATGTTACTGAGTTATAGTTTTCCAAAAGAAATCGATCAAACAAAACTAGTGAAGAGTTGTGTCTATTTATTCCGTACAAAATACCTTTGTCTGAAGTGAGGTCAAATGAAACGAATGGAAAGAGGCTTGAGAGTGGTGATGAGTTCAGTTTTGAATGCACTTCGAGCAAGTCAGTACCTGTTGGAAGTACGCTCTTGTATCCCTCTTCCTGCTGGAATAAGGCTGGTTTTATATACACTAGTTTCGCTTCGAGAATCGACTTTACTTCTGACTCTATTTTGTCGAGCTCAGTATCGTTGTCTGCAAAAAGTGTGATGTATACCCCCACATCAAATATCTTTTCCTGGGCCTGTAGGAGGTTGTCACGTAGGCTCTCGAGGTCTTGGTAGGCAGTGTCGAGCATTGGGTCACGTACGAGCCCTTTTCTTTCACGGTCATTGATCTGGCTTTGCACCTCTGCTACTTTCTTTTGGAAGTGTCGTAATACTTTTGCAGTGTCTACTGGGTGCACGAATATTGAAATGTTGAATATCTTGTCGAGGTTGATGATAGGCGCAAACCAAGACTCGGTAAGGAAACGAGGGTATGAAATGACAAAGAAAGTTCGCGCTACTTTTTCTCCCAAGTTGAGTTCTTTTGGGGTGATTTTGAGTGCAGATGGAGCAATGATGTCTTTGAGCTCAAGTACACCAGCTTCATATATTTCCTGCGGTAGTATGGATGCTACTGCTGGCTTTTCTTCTTTTTTACCTGTTAAAAAGTCGATGAATCCCATATTATTAATTTACCTGGATAGGTTTTTCGGTATCACCTGGGTTAAATATCTTATAAAACAGCTCAACCACCTCCTCTGTTCCTAGCTGGGCCACGCGAACACCACAGCGCACTAACCCCTGTTCTACGACACCGATGCGCTGCTCAAGCTGGCTGCGATTTTCTTCAAATGCTTGGGTATTACCCATCATTGCGGGCTCTTTTTTCTTTTTACCAAAGATCTTTGATATCGGAGACTCCCCTGCTGCGAGGATCGGAGGTGTGTATGGAATGACAACAAAGAAACTCTTTGACATGATGTTTGTGTTTTCAACGAAGGTTTTGATGAACTCGATGTATTCTCGAGTTTGTATTTTCATCAAGTCATTTACTTGTTCTTTGTAGAGTCCTTCGAGGAGTGTGGTGTATGGTCTGATGTCGAGCTTTCGAGATTGGATAAACATCTGTACAGAAAAGTCGAGTGAGTTGATGAAATTTTGGAATTGAAAAATGATAGAGTTCTGTTCGTCTTGTGATTTCAATGCAAAGTTAAGTGAAGATGCGAGGATGATCGCTCTCATAGATCCATCGCGAAGAATAACGATTCCGTCGCGGATTTCTTGGATGGGTACAAACTCTTGGGTTGTTTTTGATGAAGGTGCTGCCATGTATGTATTTTACCTTTGATTCTTGTCTGAGTATATACTCTCTTTTATATCCAAGCTCCAAGTAAGGTCTTTGAGCTTGCTATTTGATATCTTTGGAACCAGGATAGATGCGTATTGCTGTGCCTCGCTTGCTGTCTGGTGTGCTGGGGTTTTGTCCATTTTTTTCCAAATATAGAGCTTTGGACCTGTAAAATACTTAAATGCCGCCTCTACTATATATATGAATGGGAAACGCTGGTGTACTCTGCCAAATGCGAGAGCTACAGCAAAACCGAGGACAAGGGTAACTGGTATTACTTTTATGATAAAAGGTAGCGGTAATACTCTATATATAACAAAAGATAGACCAGCTCCTCCAGCGAGATAGATAAACTGTTTGGCGGTGAGTGGGCCAAAGATCTTGTCCTCAACTTCGATGAACTGTGGTACTTGAAAACGCATGACACTATTATAGCATGCACCTTTTACATAATCGGTTCGCGATATGGGTCAATATTGTACTTCTTTTCCACTTTTGTCTCCTCAATATGCGGTGAAGCAACTGTGTTTTTCAATAGATGTTCGGTCAGATCTTTTGACTCTTCTACTACGGGCGTTGGAGCTGGTGCAGGAGCTGGAGCTGGTGCAGGTTTTTCGACAGGCGGTGCTGGTGGAGTGACTGACGGTAGTTCTAGTCCCCCATCCTCTATGTGTTTGAGGATTTCGTCTGGAGTTTCGAGGTGATGTTCGGGTTCCTGATTTTGTTTCTGTAGAGCAGCTCTCAGTGGGATAAAAATCTCTTCGTTTACTTTTTCAGTGAGATTGATCGCCTCATCATCAGTTAGATTGAGCTTTTCTTGAACATTCTCCGCAAATTCATCTGAAGAGCGGATTCCAATGAGTGCCAGCGTGATTTCAACTTCTAGTTCCGCCATCTGATCGATATGTAGGTTGGCAGATTTTGAGATGTTTTGTAGGTGAAGAGGTAAATCCAAAGTGGCTAGTGCCGCTCGGTATTCTTTCGGAAGAGTGTTTAGTTGTTTTTTAATTGCGTCTGTTTCCATATAGTTTAGGCTGTCTTTGTATCTTTATCGCCGTCTTTTTTATCATCTCCATCACCTTTCAGTTCTTTTGCTAAGTCTTCAATAAGCTTATCTCCCTTCTTTTTATTAATAGCTTTTTCGATTTCCTTTGCAGCTTCATCGTCAGCTTTGCCTGTGATCGGGTTCCAACTATATTTAAGTTTGTCTCTAAATTTAGCGATTCTAGAATTCTTGATATTTTTTTCGAGATCCCCTTTCTCTTTATTGAACTTACTTTCTATTTCAGTACTTTCTTTCGCAAGAGAGGCAATTTCATCTCGTAATTCTTTTGCTCTTTTCTTTGCGGCTGGAGAATTGTCCTCAACATCAACAACAAAACCATCTTGTACCTCTTGTCGAACAAAATTCTTGAGTTCAGCCTGTTTTCTAGATATCTCTAAAGAAATATTCTGCAATTGTTCTTTATTTAGGTCAGTTATGGCGTCCATCTCTTCCTTTACCTTGTCTTTTGGCAATTCCAATTTCTTTGCCAATTCAGTTCTTGCTTTTACATATTTCTTTACACGGTCATCGTAGCCACCTTTTGTGCCCCCAAAAGTGGCACCCGATACTTTTTTGAGACCACTTGAAGCAAGAACACCTAAATCGGGATTCCATGCAGCGATGTTCTTGAATGTTTCTGATCCAGCAATTCCTTTTGCAGCACGACCAAGTGTGTGTTGCCCAGCAAAACCTGGAACCCCCTTGACTGCCCCCATGCCCAGTTTACTCAACCAATTGATACCACTTATTCCAAAGTCAGCACCTTTGGCACCGAAACTTTTTGCAGTTAAAAGTCCGAAGTATATTATAAACACTACTATGCAGTATTGTACGAGTGGGCCTATAGCACCGCCGGCAGCAAAGACGCTCGCGAAGGTGTTTTTTGAAGGATTTGCTAATGCAATGAAAGCAGGGTCAGTCAGCACCTTGAGCGCAAGATAGATGAGGAAAAGAAATATCGGCGCAAATAGACACTGATCAAATAATTTTTTTGTAAACTCTTTGCTTTTTGATTGTAGTTGTGGGAATGCGAGAGCGAGTGCTGGTATTGGGGAGAACGCCATGAGCGCAAGAAGCATGATAAACCTCCATAAAAACATCAAACCAGCTGACAAAAACGCAAGTCCTAGCACCAACATGAGTACAATTCCACCCACAGTTGCAATAATTGAAGTGATGTTGAAGTTAGTCTTTTTTGCTGATTCTTGGGTTGATGCATAAAGGCTCTGGAGGCGTACAACTTCCATCACTTTAGACGAAACACTTCCCGGTATTTGCTTGTTTGTCTCATGGACTCCAAAGCCAAGGCTTTGGGCAATTGTCGGATTGTAATTTGGTGTAATCGCACTATACACGGTAAGTGTTAGGGAGTTTGAAGCGTCGATAATTAGTTTTGTCGCAAATAAGCTAAAGTTTACCAATAGACCAGCAAGTACTACGCCAACAATAACACTTTTACTGTTTGATCCGCCGAGAATCATTTTGATACTTGCCCATATCAAAATAAATATGAAAAACATTCCGGAGATGTCGCGGATCAGTTTCCAAACAACTTCCACAGGTGAGGTAGCACAATCTTTTGTTGTACATTTTTGCAGGAAGCTTGCAATGTTCATGTTGAGTGTGAGTGCATGGTCAAACAAGTATGCAGATAGCTGTAGGAATTTTCCCACAAGTGGCATTAGTGCTGATACAACAAGTTCATTTACACAGTCGATGAGCCCATCTCCTGGATGGACAGGTCCAATGCTACACGCAGCCTGTGCTACCTTTGGTACAGCAAAAGCGCTTCCTACTCCAAAGAAGATGACGCTTACTATGAGGATGTTTCCAATTATTTTTTTCATTATTATCGTACTCTACCTGAGTCGGCTGCACTCATAACCGGGAATATCACGCATTGCTGCATAAAGCGATCCGCTTGCTGATCGACCGGTGCCATATCAGTAAGTATACGATCTCGCTCTGTTTTTGCACTGTCGATATCTGAGGCATTGTGAGTGATCCCAGCACTGCTTGTATATGATCCGTACTGCTGTGCAGCACCAGCAATTTCGTTTACTGTTTTAGCTGCCGTTGCATCTGCCTTTATCTTTCGAAGAGAGTTCAATAGCGAATCTTGGCCTGTGAGCTCGCTCAACAACGTTGTTGATTTTGGTGAAACTTTGATTTGAATTACCGATTCGATCTCCCCTATTTTACTTTGTGCGAAGGTAGTTTGATTAGAGTTTAAGTCTGGGATATTTGCGAGCTTGTTTACAAAGCAGGTCTTTGCAGTGTCCAGCTTTGTTTTTGTTTGGAGTAATTTGTTCAATGACTGATCCTTGTATGTTTTATACTCAGTTTCTTTGATGATGAGCGGTTCTATTCCCTTTAGTATCTTGTCTTTCAAGCCTACCAATTGTTCGTTTGTTGCTGCCTGCTGCTCTTGTAGCTGATTGATGTATGACTCTGGATCACGCGCTCCACTTCCAGATAGTCCCCGAAGTCCTGAGGTGAGCACTTGTTTAACCATCTGTGCAAAAAGAGCGTTTACTATTTCGTTTAGCTCATCTGCAAGATGAAGCTCTTGTAGTGGGCCGGTAGTGTTTGCATCAAGTACACCAGCGATTACTGAACCAGGAGTGTACACGTCACAGTTTTCTTCTCGGTTCTGTGCATATTCGCTTCGAGGTGTTGGGTTTGGATCGTTTGGATCATCTTGGACAAAACCTTCCCCAGCTTGCTGCCCAGCGTCACTATTACATTTTCTCCATGAGAGGAATCCTCTGCCCTGATTTAGCTCATCTCGTTTTTGGGTTTCGAGTGTAGATATACGAGCTGAGAGTTCGTAGTCTGCTTGAACGTATGCGCCATAAAGATTGTTCTGAGGTTCAGTGGTCATTGCAACGAATGCTGGCCAGTTCCCTTGGGCAAAGTCTCCAGCAGTAAATCCGTTGATAGATGCATTTTCGATTGCGCCGCTAGCATTTGCAATCACATCAGTAAGGGTACAGGCGATTCTTTTTTGGAACGGTTGATACTTAAACGCTAGTTGTAATTTTAGGTCGATGCTAAAAGGACTACACAAAAAACCAAGATATTTGTCGCTCATAATCATCTGGCCGAGGGCTTCGTCTCCGATTGATTTGAAGAATTCTCCAGGGTTTGAGACGAATGCAGGATTCCCATCAAAGCCGCTGTTGATCCAGGTCACGACACTTGTAGTGAGTTCTCTCAGCACCATTTTGCCCAGCATGTAAGCTATCTGGTCTAGAGAAAACTCTTTCAAAACAAGCGATTCATTTGCTTGGGCGGTAACACCTACAGCTGTAGCGATCGATGTAGCAACTGCAGTGAGGGGTATGTCCTCTACAGCTAATTGAGCATGAGAAACTTTTGGGAGTAAAAGCCCGATCGTTAGCGTTAGTATGAAAATGGACGAGAGTATTTTTTTCATTGTGTTTTAAGGAAAAAATACCCCGGCTCATCAGCCGTGTAGGTAACGTTGTTTGATTGGAGGAGTTTGGCGACTTCAACAAATGAAGCTACCAATTTATCGAATGATGCTTGGAAGATCGCCAGACCTTGGATAGAGCTCACCGGATCAGTAAATGTTTTACTAAAAGCTTCGACTACGAAAGAAATACCACTCACTGCGTTTATGAGTCGTAGATGTACGCCCGCAGCAGCAGGAGGAACGTTGAGGTTGATGAGCTCTCGTGTCATATTTTTGTATCCTTGCACTGAAGGTTTCAGTTCTTCTATGAAACGAGGGTTTTCGGTTGAAAGTGCGTCTCTCAACATGTTTATCTCACTTCTTTTTGCAAGAGTGTTTGTCTTTATGATTGTAGCGATTGAATTGCCGTAGTCACGGATGGTTGCTTGTTGAGAAATCTTTACTGATGCGTCGCTATATTGCTGAGGTGTTACTGGTTGGATATTTGTATCTACCAAATTTTGAACAGTTCTCTGCTGAACGTCTTTATCATTTTGCAAACCCACCTCTTTTAGGTTCATGTACTGAGAAAAGAAAGAACGAGCCAGCTTGTCTGTCGCTGTCAGGTTTTCTGGTTTTTTTGCAGCTAGCGGTTCTTTTTTATTTATTTTTGCAGCATCGGCTACTTTCGGGTCCGTTCCCCACAAAGCCTCTTCCCAGTCTTTTAGACCGTCTCCATCAGAATCTTTGTAAGTATCGATAGTTCCTGCGACCAGGTTTGCAGTAGAGGTTGGGGCGGTGTATGTAGAGATTTCCTCGGTTTTATTTTTATACTCAGCAAGGATAAAAGCACATGTGACAATAGATACAGAAATGAGAATTAGTGCAAATACTTTTTTGCTAGGGATCATCCTTGAAATTATATCAAGAATTCAGCATTTGAGCGATCTTTTTCCAGGTTAAAATGTGTATATCTTCAGCGCGGATTTTGGGATTTAGTGAAAGTTCATTCCAAACTTTTTCGAGCACCTCTTTTGGAGCAATTTTTTCTAAATTATTGATCAACACTTTGCGTTTATGCGCAAAACCAGCATGGACAATCTCAAAAAAACGTTGCAGATTTATATCTGTCGGTTTTTTTATGTTATAAATTGCCAAAATTGCTGAATCTACCTTTGGAACTGGGTCAAAATTTTCTGCTTTTATGGTTTCGATGTATTTTGGATCCCCAAATATCTTTACACTGAGTGATAAGATACTCTCTTTTTCTTCGCTAGCGATGCGTTCGGCTACTTCTTTTTGAACCATGATGATCATGAGGCTTGGTTGAGCGATTTCTTGTAGAAAACGTCTAAAAAACTCACCTGTAATGTAATATGGGATGTTTGCGATGATTTTGTAGTCTCCAGAGTGGGTATATTCCAAAATATCGCCATGAATAAGGGTTAAACTAGGGAATTTTGCCTTTAAGCTGGATATGAGACGGTCGTCTTTTTCTACTGCGGTGACATTTGCACCAGATTTTATTAGAAAATCAGTCAAAAAACCCATTCCAGGGCCTACTTCAAGGATATTGTCCCCTTTTTTGACTTCTCCAGCACGCAAAATAGTCTCTGCGATAGCAGGGTTTGAGAGAAAGTTTTGGCCTAAAGTTTTTTTAGCTCGCATATTAAAAGTCGATAAATATAGCTTTTACCCCAGTTGGCACCTCATTTTCCTTGATATCGATATGATGTGACGGCACATCATCGATGAATTCCGAAGCCATATTTACTTTCTGTGCTCCGAATATAGTACGGATTTGAGCCCACGACAAGTAGATTTTCTTGCGTGCTCGCGTTAGGGCGACATAAAAGAGCCGTCGCTCCTCCTCCCCATCTTCATCATGTGGGAACAGTCCTTGTTCGAGTCCTACAATAAATACATAATCAAATTCCAGTCCTTTTGAGGCGTGTACGGTCATGAGCTTGATCCCCGCTTGTGGCACCTGTAAGTCATCCTGATCGCTCGCAAGCGCTGCTTCTGTGAGGAATTTTTCTATCGCCTCTTCGGGGGGCATGTTGTCGTATTTGGTTGCTACGGTTACCAATTCTTTTATGTTTTCGAGTCGTTCTTGGTCATCAGCTGTCCCGTCACGCAATGTCTTTTCAAGTCGAGACTCAAACAGTATAAATTTGATTGTGTCTGACGGTTTGTTTTGCAAAGCAAACTCTTTTATCTTTGCTAACAAGTTTTTAAACTCTTGAACTTTTATTTGAGTCAGTTTTGGGAGCGTCGCTTCTTCCCCATTTACTACTTTTGCCACAGTTACCTTTCCGATCCCCCTGACTGGAGTGTTGATCACTCGTACCATGTCGCTGACGTTTTCTGGATTGAGTGCTGCTTTGATATATGAAATCACATCTTTGACCTCTTTTCGCTCAAAGAATTTTGTACCCAAAACTTGGTACGGTACTCCTTTTCGCAAACAATATTCTTCGAGGATACGTGATTGAAAGTTTGCACGATACAATACTGCGATTTCATCCGGTTTAACTCCTTTCTCAATCACTGCATATGCTTCGTCGATCACAGTGCGAGCTTCTTCGTTTTCATCATACGATTCAAACAATGTTACTTTGTCCCCCTCTTCATTTTTGGTAAACAGATTCTTCTCTCGGCGCTGCTTGTTCTTTTTAATAACCTCATTAGCAACGTCCAAAATCCGCTGTGTTGAGCGGTAGTTTTCCTCTAGTAGGATCACTTTTGCATCAGGATAATCTTTTTCAAAGTTTAAAATATTTTGGATATCTGCTCCTCTCCAGCTGTAAATATTTTGATCGATGTCCCCCACCACACAAAGATTTTTTTCTTTTTCTGATAGTAGTGTCGCAATCATATATTGGACTTTGTTTGTATCCTGATATTCATCGATATGGATAAATTTCCAACGATTTTGATAGTACTCTCTCACCTCTTTATTTTTCTGAAGAAGAACTGCGGTCTTCAAAAGAAGATCGTCAAAATCAAATGCTTTTTCTTTTTTTAGTGTCTCTTCGTATTTTGCCCAGACTTTTGCGGTAAGCTCTTCAAAGTATTCGCTCGCCTTTTCAGTATACTGCTCCAACGTTACAAAATTTCCTTTTTCACGAGATATTGTGTTTTGAAATTTGGCTGGATCAAACTGCTTTGGATCGAGATCGCATGCCTCGACCGCTTCTTTGATTGCGCGTTTTGCGTCTGATTTGTCGTATATGCCAAAGTGGCGTGGTATACCCAAAACTTTGTGCTGTTCTTTCAAAATATTTACACCCAATGAGTGAAAGGTGCTAACAAAGGGTGCTTCTCGTTTATCAGTCAAAATACTGAGTACTCGTTCACGCATTTCTTTGGCTGCCTTGTTGGTAAAGGTGATCGCGAGTATCTGCTGGGGTGCGGTCCCTTCTTTTATGAGATTTTCGATCCGATGGACGATAGTTTTGGTCTTTCCGGCACCCGCACCAGCCAAAATAAGGAGGGGCCCATACATGTGTAGGCTGGCTTCTTTTTGTTGAGAGTTAAGCATGGAAATACTATACCATGCTACCCTATTTTTTGATTAAAATTACGCAACTTTTGTTGTCCACAGTCCAGTTTTTTGGTTGGTTGACTTTAAATTTTGTTAGTATATCCTATACGAGTATCCATGAAAAACAGTGCTGCAAAATGGCTCAGTAGAGCCACAATAATACTTACACCCCTCCTCGTATTTCCGACAACAACATATGCCGGTTTTTTTTCATTTATGTCAAATGAGGTCAATGCGTCTGCTTACGCCAGCTTTGATTCTTCAGAAGCAAATTCTCAAAACATAAATCTCCTCGAAGGAGTCCTCAGTTTGAACCCAAATCCAAATCCCGGACGTACCGAAGCCACCGTTATTTCGGGCACCGCACTCTATTCTGAGACGGGACCTTCTGGAACTATGGCTGATGTGAGCGATGAGCTGTCTACCACTCAGATTAGCACTTATGTAGTGCGTGAAGGAGACACATTGTCTGAGATTGCTTCGATGTTTAAAGTAAGCGTAAATACATTGCTATGGGCAAATGAGGGTTTGACTGCTAAAAATCTACAAGTCGGTCAAACTCTTATTATTTTGCCTGTATCTGGTATTCGTCACAAAGTAGCAAAGGGCGACACACTCTCTTCAATCGTCTCAAAATACAAAGTTCGGCTAGATGATGTGCTTGATTATAACGATTTAAACTCAAATTCTACCCTCTCAGTCGGTGATACAGTGATTATTCCAGACGCTGAACTTCCTTTTGTTCCTTCAGCTAAACCACAGCTCACAGCAGCACTCCATGGTGCAAGCGGCCCAAGCTATCCTGGATACTATCGACGACCGATTGTCGGAGGAGTTAGAACCCAGGGTCTCCACGGATTTAATGCCGTTGACCTAGCTGCGCCGATCGGCACCCCTATATATGCTTCTGCAGCCGGAACGGTCATCATTAGCCTCAATGGATTGTGGAATCAGGGATATGGTAACTATGTCGTAATCTCACATCCAAATGGAACTCAGACCCTATATGGTCATGCAAGCAAACTACTTGTAACTGTTGGTCAGCATGTAAATCAGGGAGATCTTATCGCCCTTGTCGGTTCAACTGGTAAGTCTACTGGTCCACACGTTCACTTTGAAATCCGAGGAGCAAAGAACCCATTCTAAGTTTTAGGCCTATACTGCAGTGCTTCTAGGACATCTTTTGTTTCAATTTGGTCTCTATTTTCCAAAAAAGCTATTGTTTGAGCTATTCTGACGGTTTTGTAGTAGGCCCGTGCGGATAGGTTGAGTCGTTTTGCTGATATGGTCAGTATTTTCTCCACTTCCGGGTCAAACCGGACTTCTTTTTGTAAGTCGATTCTCTTTCTAGCATTCCCCACTCGCTGAGCCACTGTCTGTGACGATTCGCTCAAGCCAGTCCTAGAATTTAGTTTTTCATAATCAACAGTACCCACCTCTATCCACATATCTATACGATCGATAATCGGTCCAGATAGTTTCTTTTGATACATTTTGATCTCTGCTGGGGTGCAGGTGCAATCTTTTTGTTTTGAGCCCATATATCCACAAGGACAGGGATTCATAGTGGCGATGAGGATGCAGTCAGCTGGAAACTCAATCGATGTTTTGGCACGGGCAATCAGTATCTTTTTCTCTTCGAGTGGCTGGCGTAATGATTCGATCACAATTTTATCGAATTCAGGAAACTCATCAAGGAAAAGCACCCCTCGGTGAGCAAGTGTGATCTCCCCTGGTCTTGGATACGTCCCTCCCCCAACCATCGATGCATATGAGGAGGTGTGATGTGGATTTCTAAAGGGTGGATGGGTAATCGCTTTTTTTGAAAGAGTACCGACTACTGAGTGGATACTTGTGACTTCAATAGCTTGTTCTGGTTTGAGTGGCGGCAATATCCCCCAGAGTGCTTTTGCGAGCATGGTTTTCCCAGTTCCTGGAGGTCCAAATAGTGCGATATTGTGTTTCCCGGCTGCTGCTATCTCTATCCCTCGCTTTGCATTTTCTTGTCCACGTATGTCGCACATATCAATATCGAAATCTGGCTTTGTGTATGTGATTTCGGTCGGAGGTTGCGATTTTATTTTATGCACCCCTGTAATATGAGCAACCACTTCGGCTAGTGTCCGAGCCGGCACAATCGATATGTCTGGTATGATAGCCGCTTCCTCCGCATTCATGTGCGGTACGATCACTTGTTCAAAACCCACTTCTTTTGCTTTTTGTACGATTGGCAGCACGCCAAAGACTCTCCGTAGACTTCCGTCTAGAGAGAGCTCACCCAAGTATAGTGTTTTGGTATTTGTCACCTGTATTTCCCCACTTGCAATGAGATATCCGACTGCAATACCCAAGTCATAATGTGAGCCTTCTTTGCGAGTATCTGCCGGTGCAAGCGAAACAACCACCTTTTGATTTTTCTGTTTTGGTGACACATAACCGATATTTTTGATTGCAGCTGAGACGCGATCCTTTGCTTCGTCCACAGCCTTATCCCCTAACCCCACGATAGAGAATGCATGGAGTCCGTTTGCTATATCGGTTTCGATCGTCACTATGACTGACGAAAGAAACATATTTTGCCCACTAAAAACTTTTGAATATTTCATTCCACCAGTCTAGCAAAGTGGAAATGAAGGAAATTTTATTTCCGCATGTGCTTTACGCTTGTTCGAGCAGAAGGATTTGCTTCAAGACGATCTCGTTCGATTTCTTCTCCAGATACTTCACATATACCGTATTTACCATCGGCGATCTTTTGGAGTGCAGCCTGAACTTCGTTGAGTTGCTTTTCAAGTTGAGCGAGGATAGCTTTGTGTTCTTCGTATTCTTCGAGAACATCAGCGACTTCGTTTTCGTCTGCTGTGTCGACTTGGCTATCGTCTACAGTTGCTTGCCAGTCTTTTGGGTTTGCTGGATCTTTTCGTCCAACAGTAGCTAGCTCTTCCTCGAGAAGAGTCTTTTCCTTTAGAAGCCGGTCTTTAAAATATTTTAGGTCTTTTGCATTCATACAACCATACTACCTTACATACGTTTGTTTTTCAAATCGATCTACAATCTCCAAAAAGGTCGCCTCATTAGTGGTTATTAAGAGGGTTTTTCTATCCAGGAAACCATAGATAATAGCAATGTTGCCCGAAGTATCTCTCAAGATGCGAACGTCTTTGTTTTTTATGATCCGGTCTTCAAATGTCTTAGCATCGATAACTTGCTTATCCGAAAGCCAAGCTTTTGTGTCCGTGTATAGATCTGGCTCCCATTTGAGCATGCCGGTAAAGGTATTTTGGAAAAATTCTGTTTTTAGCACCAAATACGGTTCGATCGTTTCCGCTGTTTTGTGAAAACCAAACATAAAACGAGTAAGGAGTGATCGTCGCACTGTCTCCGGAGAACGAGATGTCGACAGATTTATAAATTCTTCTGCCGTGATGAGCGTCGGCTGGCTTTCAAGTCCTTTTGTAAAATATAGTTCAGACACCTGATCTTGTTCTAGTTTTGCTGCGGTCTTTTCGTATGCCAAAACCTCCTCGAGTCGTTTATCCACAAGCGAACCCAAGACAACTTTCTTTTGTGTATTTGATGCGAGTAGTCCTCGGTAGCCAGTCTTTGTCGGTGTGTCGGGCAGTTTCAAGTTTGCCAGTGGACTTTTTGAATAAAAGTATAGTCCGCCAAATATTCCGCCTGATAAAAGGATAATGCTTAAAAGCGTTAAAATTATTTTCTTTCCTCCCCCACTCCGTTCGACTGGAGCAGGTCCATTTGTGATCACCTCTGGAGGTCGGATCGTCATAGGTGGAGGTGTCTGTGCTGGCCGTGCTTGTGGTGCTGCTTGAGATGCTTGTGCAGCTTGAAAAGCTTTTACTTCACCCTCTGCTTTACGCACATTTTCTGCAATCGCCATCTTTGCGACTGTTGTAGTATTTTTGCCCAACGCTTCTGCTACGTCACTTTGAAAAGTCCGGAGGCTTTTAATACCACCTACGCCTATTTGGTTGAGCTCTTTTTTGCCTGATTGTGGAGAATTTTGTTCTTCTGGGAGCATTTACTACTCTAGTATAGCAGGTTTTTTTCTTCGGTTGTTTTGCGGACGGTATCCATTGCCCAAAAGATATTTACGCGGGTCCTGGTCGAGATCGATAAAGTCATCCGCAGCTTCAATAAGTTTTGAAGAAGTTGATTTTCCGAACGATGCTACTTCTACCTGACACCCTTCGTTTAGTTGTAGATACTCTACGAGTGGAACAAAGTCTCCGTCCCCAGTTACGAGTACAACTGCATCGAGTTTTGGTGAGAGTTTGATTGCATCTACTGCAAGTCCGACGTCCCAGTCTGCTTTTTTGCTTCCACTAGAAAAGATCTGGAGGTCTTTTGTCTTTGTTTCGATACCCATTTTGGTGAGTGCTTCAAAAAAAGCCTTTTCGTCCCCTGCTTCTGTGGTGATAACGTATGCAATGGCACGGATCAGTGATCGTTCACCGAGTGCATCTTTTACTATTTGGCCGAAATTTACTCGTGAGTGGTATAAATTCTTTGCTGAATGATAGAGGTTCTGTGCGTCTATAAAAATTCCTACGCGTTGTTCTTTATGCTTGATAACTGACATTATTTCTTGAGTTCAAGTTTTTTCGTGATACTTGAGTACTGCTTTGGATTATGCTTCTTTAAATAATTTAGATGTGTTTGTCGATCTGCCACCATAGAAAGGAGTCCACGTCGTGAGTGGTTATCCTTCTTGTGTTTCTTGAGGTGTGAAGCAAGCTCGTCAATCTTCTTAGTGAGGATTGATACTTGTACAGAAGCTGAGCCAGTGTCTTTCTCGTGCATAGCTCCTGTCTTTATTGCTTTTGATTTGGTTCGTGGTGACAACATATATAATGTATAATGTGTTCATACGATAGCATAAAAGCCTTTGAAATGCAAGATTTAAAGCAACAATTCCTCGAATATGTAGAGATTGAGAAAGGCCGTAGCCTAAGCACGGTGCGCAATTATGATCAGTATTTGAGCCGTTTCTTTGACTTCGGTAAGATCAAAAAACCAGAGCAAATCACTGACGCTGTGCTCCGAGAGTTCAGACTATGGCTCAACAGACAGGTTGCGCGACCCGAGCACAGACGCAGTGAAACCCTCAAAAAGCGCACCCAGAACTATTATTTGATCGCTTTACGCTCATTTCTCAAGTATTTAGCTAAACAAGGCATAAAGTCTCTTCCTCCAGAGCGTATTGAGCTTGCCAAGGTACCAGAACGCTCTCTCGATTTTATCACCGCAGACGACCTAAGGCGGTTATTAGAAGCTCCTGGGGACAATCTACGCGATAGAGCCATCCTTGAGCTCCTTTTCTCTACTGGCCTTCGTGTGTCTGAGCTCTGTGCCCTACCGCCTGATATCAACCTCAAACTCGATGAAATGTCAGTACGTGGTAAAGGAGAAAAAGTACGCGTTGTTTTCCTTTCAGACGACGCCAAAAAGCATGTAAAAGCCTATATGGATAAGTCAAAACATATGTCAGGCACCCTTTTTGATCTCACTCCCCGTGCAATACAGAGAATCGTGCGATTTTACGCTACAAAGGCGGGTATCAGTAAAAAGGTTACTCCACATGTGCTTCGCCACTCATTTGCAACTGATCTTTTGCGAAATGGAGCTGATTTGCGTTCAGTCCAGATGCTTTTGGGCCATGCAAACATCTCAACAACCCAGATTTATACCCACATCACAGACTCAGAACTGCGAAACGTACACAAAAAGTTTCATGGTAAAGGGAGAAAGTGATATAGTGACTGCATGAAAATCATTTCTTGGAATGTAAATGGTCTCCGTGCGAATGTGAAGAAAGGTGGATTCGATTGGTTACTAGCTCAGAATGCAGATATTTTCTGTATGCAAGAGATAAAGGCAGAGGCAGACCAGCTCCCTCCTGAAGTTCGTGCTCCAAAGGGCTATCATGCCTTTTTTGAATCAAGCAAAACCCGTAAAGGATACAGCGGTGTAGCCATATATTCGAAAATAGAGCCTTTGAAAGTAGAATTCAGTGTTGGCAATCCAGAATTAGACCAAGAAGGTCGTATGATCACTGCATTTTATGAAGATTTTGTATTTATTAACTGCTACTTCCCTAACGGAGGTGGTGGACCTGACAGATTGGCATATAAACTCAAGTTTTACGATGCTTTTTTGGAATATATCAATAAATTAAAGAAAAAAGGCCATGAAATCATCTTTTGTGGAGATATTAATACTGCACACACAGAGATAGATCTTGCACGACCAAAAGAAAATGTGGATAACACAGGGTTCCTCCCTATCGAACGTGCATGGCTCGATAAAGTTGTAAAGAATAATTACTTCGATGTTTTTAGATCTCTAAATCCAGAAAAAAAAGATGTGTACACTTACTGGGATATGAAAACTTTTGCAAGAGATCGCAACGTTGGATGGAGAATCGATTACTTTTTTGTAACAAAAGGAATTTTGGAAAAGATCAAAGAAGTCAATATTCACAACGATATTTTAGGATCTGATCACTGCCCTCTCTCAATAAAATTATAAAGGACATAGTTATCCACAGTAATGTCCTTTACATGTCTTTTACTGTTGCTATAATAATCCCAGGTCAGTTTAGAGGTCAACCGAGACTTCTCCGAAGAACTATTTTGTTCACCGGAGAGAGATCTCCGAACATATAGTTCTTCACAATACGCTAGGGTAGTTTACTAGTCGTGTGCCCGAGGACGTTTCCCCTGTTTAGCTTGGACTGTGTGCGCATCACTTCACATTCTTATCTTTTTTTAGGACTCTGTGGAGTCCATTGTAATAAATGAAGTTGCGACACCTCTTAGGTAAGCTCGATGGAATACATTCTCAACAAACCGTATTTCCAAGCATCAATCTAGCTTCGAATGCGGTTTTTTGTTACCTGAAACTATGTTAATCATGAAACATGATGCTTTTTTCGTATTTCACCTAGGTTTTTAGCCTCCGTTTCGTCTTTTTTATGTTTTCCTGCCTCCCCCATCCTCTTGAGCTCCTCAAGGGGCATTTTTATAAGTTTATTTGCCTGTTCTTCCAAATATACGGCAGTGTTGAGCGACGGATTGTCTAAGACCTCCTCCAAAAGTGCGTGTAAAACAAAGCCTATCTTTGGACCAGGTGTTTCATGTGTAACGTCCATAATGCGTTTACCATCTATTTTGAGCATTCCCACTGTAACTGGATCATGCATCGCTTCTTCTATCATTGCGTGGTATTTCCTTAGTCTGTAAGGGTTTTCTTTAGGTTTCCCTGTGCCGATTCGGTCACAGATACGTACATTCATAAGGTCCCAGATGTTTTCCTTGCCTACATTGTTTATCATACGTCGAACAGCTGAAAGGGTAATGGTTTCAGTATCAGAGAAAAACATATGCCAGCGCACTAGGGTAACCACCTTATCTATTGTTTTTGTAGGGTATTTTAGGCGTTCAAGTATCTTTTTTGTTACACGTGAACCAACGACTTCGTGCCCATAGAAGGTAAACTGGCTCGTTTCACGTGAAAACCGGCGTGTTTCTGGCTTTGCTATATCGTGGAACAGGGCAGCAATACGTATGTCGAGAGGGTATCCTTTGTCAGCTGCACACTGTAGTGAGCGTAGGAGATGTTCCCATACATCGTAAGCATGTGCTTGGTTCTGTTCTACACCAATACCGAGCTCAAGCTCAGGAACGAAGTGTTTGAGTAAGTCTAGCTCATGGCACATTTCAATACCTTTCTTTGGAGAAGGGGAAGAGAGTATTCTAGAGAATTCATCTCTAACACGCTCAATAGCAATCTCTTTTATGAGGGCGCTATTATCTTTTATTGCCTGAGCGGTCTCTGTGTTAATCGTGAAACCTGTCTCTGCCATGATTCGTACCGCTCGGAGCATGCGTAAAGCGTCCTCAGAGAGCCTTTCCTGAGCATTTCCAACGCACTTAATGGATTTGTCCTTTATGTCCTTTAAACCACCGTATAGGTCAATATAAGAGTCTACAGACCCATTCTTGATTCGGGCAGCGATTGCATTTATCGTAAAGTCTCTTCGCTTGAGATCATCTTCTAGCTTTGAACTAAAATTTACTTTGTCGGGTCTACGAAAATCTGTATAGCCAGATTCGATGCGATAGGGAGTAACCTCTACGATTTTTAGAGTTGGATCTTCTGTAAGCTCGTTTACAACCCCCACAGTACCGTATTCGTTTTCATAGAATGTTTTAGGGAAGAGGGAAATGATGTTTTCTGGAGTTGCATTTGTAGTCACGTCCCAATCCTTTGGTTTTTTCCCCAAGATAGTGTCTCGAGTACAGCCTCCAACGATGTATGCTTCAAACCCAGCCTTCTCTAAAGTCTGGGTAATTGCGCTTATTTCACTAGGGATTCGTGCCTCCATTTGGCGTAATTGTAGTATAAGTTTTGATTTTTGCCTATTTATACGTTAGTATGTGCGGATAAGCACCCGTAGTGAAATGGATATCATACCGGTCTTCGGAACCGTTGTTGGGGGTTCGAATCCCTCCGGGTGCACCGTGTTATAATTGTGAGGAAGTTGCGGGCATGGTTTAGTGGTAGAACACGTCCTTGCCAAGGACGAGATTCGGGTTCGATTCCCGGTGCCCGCACAAAGATTAAGTACAAAATTGGGGATAAGTCTGTGGACATTGGGTATAAGAGACAGGAAATATGGCTTAAATACGTCAAAATGTCTGACTTTGAGTCCTTTTTACTTTGTTGAAAAATATGGGGAATACTCAATACATAGGACAATTAGGTGAGAATATAGCGGTCAGATACATTTCGGACAGAGGCTTTGAGGTCATTGAAAGGAACTTTAGACAGAAGTGGGGAGAGATAGACATCATAGCCAAGAAGGGAGGTGTCCTCCATTTCATCGAAGTAAAATCAATTCAAGGAAACTATCGTGCTGAAGAAAACGTACATGCGCAAAAGATAAAAAGATTAAAGCGAACGATACTAACTTACTTAAACGGCAAAGACATAGAGTTTCAGTTTTCGGTAATTGTAGTACATATAAATCTACAAAAGAAGACTCAGAGGGTCGAATCTATTGAGAATATTATACTTTAATGCTACTATTTCGAAATTACGGAGCGTGGTGTAACGGCTAACATTCCTGTTTTGGGAACAGGCGACTCCGGGTTCGAATC
>CAYZSZ010000001.1:1289-66376 GCA_964481175.1 uncultured Candidatus Saccharibacteria bacterium | reverse complement strand
TATCTCGATCCAAAACGAGTATGACCCAAAGATGCAGACAATTTTCAAAGACTGGAAAGCTCATGGATATGTAGACATGCGCAAAGCTATCGCGGTTTCGTCTGATGTATATTTTTATGCAGTTGGTGGAGGCTACAAAGATCAAAAAGGACTGGGTATTCGCAAAATCGATGAATATGTTGCAAAGTTTGGTTTTGGTGAAAAAGTTCCTTCAATCTTTTTTGCAAAAAGTCCGACTGGTGTGATCCCCACACCTGAGTGGAAAGTCAAAACATTCGATGGGGATACATGGAGATTAGGAAATACATATCACACCTCGATCGGTCAGTACGGTTTCCAAGTCACACCACTCCAGGCGGTCCGCGCAGTAGCAAGTGTGGCAAATGAGGGGAAAATTATGGTTCCGACTCTACTGAAAACAAATGTACCTCAAGTTGAAAAAACACTAGACCTGCCTACAGAATATTTCAAAATCGTACAAGAGGGTATGAGGCTTGCAACGCAGGAGGGAACAGGCCAGTCGGTCAATGTTCCATACGTAAAGATTGCAACAAAGTCGGGTACCGCTGAACTAGGTGCGAGTAAAGAAAAGGTAAACTCATGGCTAACCGGTTACTTTCCATATGAAAATCCAAAATACGCCTTTGCTATCGTGATGGAACGAGGAGAGGTGCACAACCTCATCGGAGCCGGAGTGGCGTTTCGAGAACTTATCGATTGGATGAATATCAACACACCAGAATACTTCAAATAATGACAAAATCATTTTTTTCTGCTATGATATCCCAGTAATACTTATCGTATATGCAAGAAACACAATACCTCACCAAAGAAAAGTTTGCAGAATTGAAGTCAGAATTAGAACAACTTAGAAATGTCCGAAGAAAAGAAGTTGCAGAAAGCCTAGAATATGCAAAAAAGCTAGGAGACCTCTCAGAAAATGCCGAATATCACGAAGCTCGTGAGGAGCAGGCAAAAGTAGAAGACCGCATCAACCACCTCGAAATGGTCTTAAAAACTGCAAATATTTTAGATGAAAAGCATGGCTCAACCGTCTCTATCGGTTCGACTGTTCTCGTGCAAAAAGAAGGCGAAAAAGAAAATAGAAAGTTTATGATTGTCGGTTCAGAAGAGGTGGACACTGCAAACGGTAAGCTCTCAAACCACTCTCCGATCGGTGCAGCACTTATGGGAAAAGCAAAAGGTGATACAATTGTAGTAACCACTCCAAAAGGAAAGGTTTCATACAAGATAATCGAAGTTCAATAAACATGGCATCATTTGAAGAGCTCCGCGATACCCGTATCGCAAAGCTCGGTAAGCTCAAGGCAGCAGGGATGGATCCCTATCCTGCCAAAGTTCCTCAAGATCATACTCTTTTGCAAGCAAAGGAGTCATTTAAAGATGGAAAGACAATCTCTGTTGTCGGTCGCATCATGGCAATCCGAGGGCAAGGTGCTATTTTATTTGCTGTCGTCTACGATGGTACAGAAAAGTTTCAGCTAGTTTTTAAGAAAGACGCTCTAGATGAAAAACTTTTTACTCTTTTTACCGATGCAGTGGATATCGGTGACTTTATTTCTGCAACTGGAGAACTATTCACCACACAGCGAGGGGAGCAGAGCCTACTCGTAAAAGACTGGGTGATGGCTACCAAAGCGATTGCACCACTTCCAGACAAATGGCACGGACTACAAGACACCGATGAGCGATATCGAAAGCGATATCTCGATCTTTTGATGAATACAGAGCTACGAGATCTTTTGATAAAGAAATCAAAGTTTTGGGATGTTACTCGTGCATTTCTAAAGCAGCATGGCTTTCTCGAAGTCGAAACACCGACACTCGAAGTCACCACCGGAGGAGCAGAAGCGACGCCATTTAAAACACATCACAATGATTACGATCTCGATGTATACCTCCGTATATCAGTAGGAGAGCTCTGGCAAAAGCGACTGATGGCCGCAGGCTTTCCAAAGACTTTTGAAATAGGACGAGCGTACCGAAACGAGGGCTCTAGTCCTGATCACTTGCAAGAATTCACAAACATGGAGTTCTATTGGGCTTATGCTGACTACAAAGACGGTATGGATTTGGTTAAAAAAATGTATCGAGCGATCGCAAAAGAAGTTTTTGGTACAACAAAGTTCACGACTCGCGGGCACACATTTGATCTAGCAGACGAATGGATAAATATCGACTACGTTGAAGAAGTAAAACGACAAACTGGCATCGATGTGTATACTGCAAGTGAGAAAGAGATGAAAGCAAAGCTCGATGACCTAAAAGTAAAGTACGAAGGTGATAATAAAGAACGTTTGATCGATACTCTTTGGAAGTACTGTCGAAAAAACATATCTGGCCCTGCTTTTCTTATAAATCACCCTACGATTGTAGGTCCGCTTGCAAAAAATGTACCAGGCAAGTCTGTGACACAGATGTTTCAACCTATCTTGGCAGGCAGTGAGCTTGGTAAAGGATATTCAGAGCTCAATGATCCTATCGATCAAGCAGAGCGATTTAGTGTTCAACAAAAATTGATTGAGGGTGGAGACAGTGAAGCAATGATGGCAGATCACGAGTTTGTCGAAATGCTCGAACACGGCATGCCACCGACCTGCGGTTATGGCTTCGGTGAGAGACTTTTTGCATTCTTGGCAGACAAGCCACTACGCGAGCTGCAGACATTCCCATTGATGCGACCAAAAGAAGATAATAAATAAGCCTAGAGAGCCCCGAAAGGGGCTTTTTAGTTTTCCACATACAGACGAATAGGAGAGTGGGATGAAGTGGTATATAATGTTATCTAAGTGGGATGAAGTGGGATACAGTTTAAAAAGAGAAAATTATGTTGATCGGAGAATACACACATACCATTGATGAAAAGAATAGACTTTCTCTCCCAGCAAAGTTTCGAACTGAGATGGGCAAGAAAGTTGTGCTCACTCCAGGTCTTGATAACTGTATATTCGTCTTCTCAACCACTGAATGGAAGAAAATCACAGAAAAGCTAAGTGAATCTTCTATGCTCAATGCTGACAGTCGAAGCTTTAACCGATTTCTCTTGGGAGGAGCGGTCGAAGCAGAGATCGACACAATCGGTCGCGTCCTCATCCCGGACTTTTTAAAGGGAAGAGCAAAGCTCAATTCGAAAGTTGCAGTCGTTGGAGTGCAAACTCGAGTAGAGCTTTGGGATGAAAAAGCATGGGGCGAATACAAACAGGTCGTGGAGAAGCAGGCTGATTCCTTGGCGGAAAAACTAAGCCAAGTAGGAATGCTCTAATGGCTCTCATCCACACAACTGTTCTTTTACATGAATCAATAGACGGCCTTAATCTGCATAAAGGCAGTATATATCTCGACGGAACATTGGGATCTGGCGGTCACTCTGAATACGCTCTTGAAAAAGGAGCTACAGTGATCGGTCTGGATCAGGACCTCGAGGCGATCGAACGAAGCAAAAAGCGACTCAAAGGAGGAACTTTTATACAAGAAAATTACAGAAATTTAGACATTGCTTTGGCTTCGCTCAAAATATCAAAGATAGATGCCTTTATGCTCGATCTCGGACTCTCTTCAGATCAGTTTGAAACTTCAGGGAGAGGATTTACCTTTCAAAAAGATGAGCCACTTCTCATGACTTTCAAAAAGAATCCAACAAAAGATGATCTGACAGCTGACGAGATCGTAAACACTTGGGACGAGGCAAATATCGCAGACATCATATACGGATATGGTGATGAACGATACTCTCGAAGGATTGCAAAATCGATCGTCGAATCTCGACCGATCAAAACCACATTTGAACTAGTCGAAGCGATCAAGCTCGGAACACCAAGTAGCTATCATCGAGGCAGGATACATCCAGCAACCAGAACTTTCCAGGCACTTCGGATCACTGTAAATGATGAGATCAATACACTGAAAGAAGGGTTACGGAAAGGATTCGAAGCCCTAAACCCAGGAGGAAGGATGGCCGTCATATCGTTTCATAGTATCGAAGATAGAGTGACGAAGAGATTTTTTAAAGAAAAGCAGAGTGAAGCAAATATTTTAACAAAAAAGCCAATAGTGCCGAGTGATGAGGAGAAAGTCAGAAATCCACGTTCACGCAGTGCAAAATTGAGAATCATCGAAAAGAAAATATAATATGACAAAAGCAATTCAAAATACAATATCCGGAGTAAACTCATACAGAGAACATCTTTTTTATGTATTTGCTTTTCTCATCCTTTCACTCGTCCTTACATATGCTGGCCTCGTTCACACAACAGTTCACAACATTCTCGCTCGAGAAGCGATGCTCAAGGTCAATCGAAATAAAAGCGCTACTATTGGTATGCTCGAAGCACAGTATTTTTCATTAAAGAACTCAGTTACACTTGCTACTGCGGTTGAGCTAGGTTTTTCTGAACCGACATCAGCTGTATATATTTCAAAGAAGGCACAGGGAGTTGCTCGTACAACTTCTAATGAAATTAGATAACTATTCAATCAGAATTAGGATCGTGATTGCATGTGTTATTTTTGCTGCCATGGTTTTGGCTGGCAAGCTTTATCATGTTCAGATTATCAATGGAAAAGAATTTGCTGAACGTGCAAATCGCCAGTACGAACGTCGTAGTGCACCACTATTTGACCGAGGAAGTATATTTTTTACATCAAAAAACGGTACTCGAGTGAGTGCGGCTACGATCCAGGAGGGAGTTTCGCTTGCGATCAGTCCAAAAGATCTCGATGATGCCGCAGAGACATATGAACGATTACGTCAGTTTGTCGCGCTCGACAAAGATGAGTTTATGGAAAAAGCGGCAAAAAAAGATGATCCATTTGAAGAGCTGAGCAAACGACTCGAGGCAAAGACAGGCGAAGAAATCCAAAAGATGAAAATACCCGGTGTGATCGTCTATCGTGATGCGTGGAGAGCATATCCAGCGCAGAGTTTGGCAGCCCATGCGATCGGTCTCATGGGATTTCAAGGTACCGAGTATCGTGGTCGCTACGGTTTGGAGCGACAGTATGACGACATACTAGTACGAAATGACAAAGGACAGTTTAGAAATTTTTTTGCAGAAATATTTTCTGGAATCAGGCATGCTTCAAAAGGTGAGTCTGGAGATGTGGTGACAACACTTGAACCTTCAGTACAAAACTATGCTGAGGTTGTGATCGCTGATGCACGCAAGAAATGGCAATCTGATGAAATCGGGGTCATCGTCATGAATCCAAAGACAGGGGACATCATCGCCATGGCTGCATTGCCAAACTTTAATCCAAACGATGTCTCTGGAGAAAAGAATCCAAAAGTATTCTCAAACCCACTCGTTGAAAGTGCATACGAAATGGGATCGATCATCAAACCACTCACGATGGCTGTCGGCATCGACACTGGATCGATCACTGCAAACACTACATACAACGACAAAGGAACTATCACTGTCGATCAGAAGAAGATTTCAAACTATGACGGGAAAGCGCGAGGGGTAGTGCCGATGCAGGAGGTGCTCAGCCAGTCGCTCAACATCGGTATTGCTTTCATCGTACAAAAAACTGGAAACAAAAACATTTCGAACTACTTTAGATCATTTGGTTTTGGAGAGTTTACGGGTATCGATCAGCCAAATGAAACGAGAGGTATTTCCCGTAACCTCGACGGTACACGCGACATTGAACATATTACGATGGGATATGGACAAGGTATATCGATGAGTCCGATAGCGACTATACGAGCATTGTCGATTTTGGCTAATGGAGGGAAGCTTGTGACTCCACATCTCGTAAACACAATAGAGCATGACAGTGGTATTCCAGAAACGGTCGAGTATGAAAAGCCAAAACAAGTACTGAAATCAGAAACAACTGAAACAGTTACCAAGATGCTCGTCGAAGTGGTCGACAAAGCACTCCGCCAAGGAACAGTCAAAATGGAGCACTATAGTATCGCGGCAAAGACAGGAACTGCGCAGATTGCAGATCCGGTCAATGGAGGGTATTATACTGACAGGTATCTGCACTCATTCTTTGGATATTTCCCCGCATACGACCCACAGTACATCGTCTTTTTGTACCAAGTCTATCCAAAGAATACGCAATATGCTTCAGAGACACTGACAAATCCGTTTATCGATATTACAAAGTTTCTGATAAACTACTATGAAATAAACCCCGACCGATGAAATCTATACTCAAAAAAATTATCGTAGAAATCATATCATTCGAGTCACAGCTCGTTTTGAAAAAGTACAAGCCTTTTATCATTGCTGTTACCGGGAGTGTAGGGAAGACTTCTACCAAAGACGCTATATACACAGCACTTTCTTCTACTCACAAGGTTCGCAAAAGTGAAAAGAGTTTCAATAGCGAACTAGGCGTACCCCTCACTATTCTCGGCTGTCCAAACGGCTGGTCATCGCTCATCATTTGGCTAAAGAATATATTGCACGGTCTTGAGCTCATTGTTTTTAACAATGTGTACCCTGAGTATCTCATTCTCGAAGTCGGAGCCGATCGTCCAAATGACATCAAAAATCTCACTGCTTGGCTACGCCCAGATATATCGATCATCACACGTGTCGGTAAGGTTGCTGCTCACGTAGAGTATTTCAAGGACCCAGAGGAGCTCGCAAAAGAAAAAGCATATCTCGCAAAGAGACTCAAAAAAGACGGTATCCTCATCCTTTCTTCTGATGATGAGATCGTAAAGGGTATTACTTCAGACCAAGCAAAAGAAACAATCCATTTCGGTCTAAATACAAATGCAAAAAACATTTCATTGGCATATGAAAATGGGCGAGTGACGGGTATGTCGATGACACTTGTCATTGATGGAGAAGAGAAAAATATCCAGACAAAAGGCGTGGTCGGGACACACCATGTGTACCCGCTCATCGTTGCTGCGATCGTTGCAAAAAAGGTCGGCATATCACTCGATACTGTCGTAAAAGCCCTCGAATCACACATTCCACCACGAGGACGTATGAATGTTTTAAAAGGGAAAAACAATATGACGCTTTTGGACGATACATACAACTCATCTCCAGACGCAGTCTACAGTGCCCTCCAAACCCTAAAAGACATCCAAGGACCTCGCAAAGTCGCTATCCTCGGCGATATGCTCGAGCTTGGAAAATACGCAGTCGAAGCTCATGCCAAAGTCGGTGAGGTTGCTCGCCAGTCAGCAAACTTCGTCATATCTGTCGGTCTCCGTTCACGTGGGATGAATGCGCAGCACCATTTCAATACCTCGATCGAAGCTGCAGAAAAAGTACCAGCACTGCTTCGTGATGGCGATATTGTTTTGGTCAAAGGATCGCAGGGTATACGCATGGAGCGTATCGTCAAAGTCTTGCTTGACCCAAGTATAGATTCTGCTAATGTATTAGTACGCCAAGAAAAAGAGTGGCTAAATAGGTAGTAAATATAAAGAAAAAACCGGCCCTATCGTCTATCGGCTAGGACAAGGCCTTCTCAAGGCTTAAAGCAGGGTTCGATTCCCTGTAGGGTCACAATTGATGAAAAAACTCAAAATCGCACTACTCTACGGCGGTAAATCCGCGGAACATGAAGTTTCGCTTCGTTCGGCTGAAAATGTAGCTAGTGCTATTGATAAAGACAAGTACGAGATAGAAAAGATTTTGATTAGAAAGGATGGTACATGGGAAAAGGAAATGTACCAAATAGATGCTGATGTATTTTTCCCATTACTGCACGGCCCGTTTGGAGAAGACGGAACTGTCCAAGGACTTTTAAAGTTAGCAAATGTTCCATTTGTTGGAGCAAGTGTTTTGGGATCTGCAATTGGCATGGATAAAGATGTGATGAATCGGCTTTTGCGTGATGCCGGCATCCCCACTAAAAAGTTTCTTTCATTTAAAGAAAAGGATATTGATTTTGACTATGTAGAAAGAGAATTAGGATCGCCTTTCTTTGTAAAGCCAGCAAATGCAGGTTCATCTGTGGGTGTGAGTAAAGTAAAAGCAAAAGCTGATTTTGATAAAGCAGTAAAACAAGCTTTTATGTTTGATCGAAAAATAATTATCGAAGAGTATATACAGGGGAGAGAGATAGAGTGCTCAGTCCTCGGAAATGAAAAACCAACCGCATCTGTACTGGGTGAAATAGTCCCGCATGATGAGTTTTATTCATATAATGCAAAATATGTAGACCAAGATGGTGCTGAGCTCATCATCCCGGCAAAAATAGATTCAGAAGTGGCAAAAGAAATACAAAGGATTGCTGTGCAGGTATTTTTGGCTCTCGAGTGTGAGGGGCTAGGTAGAGTCGATTTCTTTTTAACAAAAAACAATAAAATTGTTGTAAATGAAATAAACACAATTCCAGGATTTACCAATATCAGCATGTACCCAAAATTGTGGGAGGCAAGTGGACTAGGTTATGCAGATTTAATTGATCGATTGATACAGCTGGCCGTTGCTCGTTTTGAGAAGGAAAGTAAGTTGATAACATCGTATATTAGTGGTTAAATATCACCATGGAACTCGTACGACACTTTTCAAAACTATCAAAAACAGATGCAGATATAGCAGGAGGTAAGGGTGCGTCGCTCGGGGAGATGTCTCAAGCAGGCATACCAGTACCGCCCGGCTTTGTGGTGCTTTCAAACTCATTTGAACAATTTATAAAAGAAACAGATCTCGTGCAGGAGATCGATGCCATCCTCGAGTCAGTCGATCACAAAGCGATCCATACCGTAGAGGCTGCGAGCGAAAAGATAAAAGAGCTCATCCTCTCAAAAGACATGCCAAAAGATATCGAAGCAGATATTGAAAAGGCCTTTGCTGCACTCGACACAAAATACGTTGCAGTACGATCATCAGCAACAGCAGAGGATGGAAAAGAACATGCCTGGGCAGGACAGCTCGAGAGCTATTTGAATATTACAAAAGACGGACTTTTGGAAAAAGTAAAACATTGCTGGGCATCACTCTTTACTCCACGCGCCATCTTCTATCGTTTTGAAAAAGGACTACACACCACAAAGATCTCTGTAGCCGTTGTTGTCCAAAAGATGGTCAACTCTGAAGTTTCAGGAATCGCTTTCTCAGTACACCCAGTGACTGAGGATTACAATCAGCTCATCATCGAAGCAGGTTTTGGCTTGGGTGAGGCGATCGTTTCTGGATCGGTGACACCGGATAGCTATGTAGTAGAAAAGGAACCACGAAAGATTATCGATATCAATGTTTCTACACAGGAGCGCGCATTATATCGTGTAGAAGGTGGAGGAAATGAATGGAAAGATATCGCCGAGCCAAAAGCGAGCTCACAAGTACTCAACGAAGCAGGCATACTCGAGCTTTCAGGAATTATTTTAAACATCGAAAAGCATTACGGCTTTCCATGCGATATCGAGTGGGCATATGAAGGAGGTGAGTTCTATGTCGTGCAAAGTCGACCGATTACGACATTGAGTCCCAGGCAAGTATCTCTAGAACAGGAAGAACGAGAAACATACGTCAAAGCATACACCCGAAACTTTTCAATCATCATGCAGCAGGCATGGATCACTGCAAATAGAGAGGGCATTATAAAGAAATTAGATCTCAAAGAGTACCCACATAGCTCTCCATATCTTTATTTCATGAAAGATGGAGTCGAAGAAGTCTGGGAAAATGTAAAAACAAATCAGTGGCTTGTTGATATTCTTGTAGAAAAATTTATTTCAGACAAAGATTTTTTTCCAGCTGTCCACAAAAGGTATTTTCAGATACTTGCTCAGGCTCAAGAATGGTGGAAAAAAGATATTAAAACTCTCGAAGAGCTCAACTCTTTTGTTGAGCTTGTGTACGCGGGTGTGTCTGATTTTGTAATCCTCTATACGGCGCTTGTCGACCAGAGAGTTCCTGCGGAGTATCAAAAGTTGGCGAGCGAGTTTAGAGAGAAAGATGTTTTCTTCGCAGAGTGTAATGCAGCAATCACACGAGCACTCAATAATATATACCCTGATTTTGGTTATTTATCTGTATATGTCACTCGGGAGGAGCTTGGCGTAAAGATCGACAAAACAGAGCTTGAAAAAAGAGATACAGGCTTTGCGCTTGTTCCTGGCTTGTTTGTCGGTGTAATTAGTTTCGGTGATTTGGTAAAGAAATTTCCTGAGTTCAAATTTATTATCGATAGTGGAGAACAAACCGAAGACGGAATAAAAGGACAGAGTGCCTACCGAGGAAATGTGCGCGGCGTGGTTAGGATAGTAAAAAGAAAAGACCAAGTTGATCAAACAAAAGAAGGTGAGATTATTGTATCACCAATGACTACACCTGATATGGTGCCAGCGATGAAAAAGGCTGCCGCGTTTGTAACTGATGAAGGAGGTATAACATGTCACGCAGCGATCATTGCTCGTGAAATGAAAAAACCATGTGTGATAGGCACCAAGATTGCCACACAAGTATTTAAAGACGGAGACTTAGTTGAAGTTGATGCAGAAAAGGGTATAGTTAGGATAATAAAATGATCACTTTATCAAACATCTTTTCTCGGGAAAAAACATTGTTCTATTTCACAATGTGGAATGACAGTGATCGTTTGGGTTACAAACGCTTTCTCAACCACGAAGTAAAAAACAATTTATTTATCGTCTCACCTGAGGGTCAAAAAGGCTCGGTCTGGTATTCTCAAATCGAGTTACAAGAGATCGAGTCGCTTTTAAAAGTAAAAGTCACTGAGCCTTCTTTTCAATCAGAAATAATAAAGACGCTAGATGAAAGTTGGATACAGCTTTCTCCGTATCTCAAACAAGAAAAAAAGATTACAAATGCAGATGAGTTAGCTCAGTATTATTCACTTCTTGTTGAGTGGTGGTCAGCCATGAATACTGTCTTCGGTGTACCAGATAGTGAAAATGCACCAGCAGATTTTAAAAAAGAGACCCTCGATCGTCGTATCGAAGCTGAGAAATATTCTGAGGAAGCAAATAAGTTATATGTAGAGTTTTGGAATAACTATTATCCGCAATATAAACAGTTTGTCTCTGTTCTCTTGCCAGAAGAGGCTATTTCAATAGCAAAAGGCAAAAAGCCAGAAGTCTTCGAGCGCCTGCAAGGTTGTTTTATGCTTAATCGTAGAGTTTTTCCACTTGATCAACTAGAAAAAATATTAACTGATCAAGGTCTTTCTTTAGAGGTGGTGAAAGCAGAACAGGTTGTCGAGATAAAAGGAAGACCAGCACAGATTGGTAAGGTCACAGGTACTGTCAAAATTGTTCGAGTAAAAGCTGACGCTTCAAAGATACAACCAAGCGATGTTCTTGTAACTGAAATGACTAACCCAGATTACGTTCCATATATGAAAATTGCAGGTGCAATCGTGACAGATGAAGGTGGGGCAACGTGCCATGCAGCGATCGCAAGTCGAGAACTCAAGGTGCCATGTGTTGTGGGCACCAAAATAGCAACCAAAGTCCTCAAAGACGGCGACCTAGTTGAAGTAGATGCGAATACTGGAGTCGTGAAAATTTTAAAGTAATGAAAAAGAAGCTCAAAATTGAAGAACTAGTCCATCTTGACGTACCACTCAGTTTTACCGAGATTCATCATGAGCTTGAGGGGTCAAAAAGATTTCCGTGGAGCACAGAAGAATTTTTAGTGCAGCCTTTCATCGTTTGTCGCAACGATGGCAAGCTGTCGTACTATTTTTGTAATACAGATGGTCTAAAGTGGCTACGTGAGCAAGCGGGCAAGTATGATGATGAGGCATACGCGATTCAGCAGATTCGAACATACTATCCAAGTATAGAAACCGCACTGAGAGAAGAAAAAGCTTTGTCACGTGAGGAGTTCAAGGATTTTATCGATAAGCTCAAAATATTTTACCCATGGATCGCCTATATGTGGTGGGCGATCGAGTACCGAGAAAAGCGAGGTATTCCTTTTGACGCACTGCTCGAAATGCGAAAGTATACAGAATATTTTGCACCAGGTTGCTTTGCTGTCTTTAGAAATTCTGCAAAGAAAATATATCCAGAAAAAATCAAGTACGCCAATGTACTTTTACTAAGTGAGATTTTATCTGACAGATTGCCAAGTGATGAAGTTTTAGAAAAAAGATTAGCTGGATACGCATATACAAATAATAGGTTGTATGATACCTGGGACGATGTCTGTGCCGAATTTGATTTTGAATATCCAAATGAGGAAAGGCAAGATCTGACTGGGCAAGTCGCTTTTCCCGGAAAGGTTAAAGGTAGAGTGAAGATCATAAACTCTCGAAAAGACATGCACACTTTCGAGCAGGGAGACATACTCGTTGCATCGACTACCACACCGGATCTTTTACCCATTATGAAAATCTCAGGCGCGATCGTATCCGAGCACGGTGGAGTGATCAGCCATGCCGCGGTTACTTCTCGAGAGCTCAAAATACCGTGTGTGGTAGGGGTCAAAAAAGCGACTCAGCTCCTCAAAAATGGAGACCTAGTTGAAGTAGATGCGAATACTGGTATAGTAAAGGTAATAAAATAAATGGAAAATATACAAAAACAAAATTGGGTAAAGATCTGGACTACAAAATATTCTGCTATTTCGATAGAGCTTTTCGCAAAAGAGTACATTTTTGAAATGAAAAAGGAAGTCGGTGCTGGGTTTGAGCACATACTATTCAGGTATGAAAATGGTCTAGTTACACTTTTTAGAATAGAATCTGAAACTAAAGAGGTTGCAATGACTCTGGCAAAAAACTCCATTATTCTGACAGGGTATGCAGAAAAATCAGTAGCTGAACTTAGTAGAATTCAAAACGAAATAGATAAAATCATAGGCATAGATGCAAAGATCCCTTCGGCTGAAGAATTTGAAAAATTTGTGAGTTTGCACTTGAAGTTAATTCCACACTTTCTAGTGCCGATTTGGGCTTCAAATGAAATTAAAAGTATTGAGGGCAATGAACAGAGAAAAATAGAAGTACTAGCTCTTTTTGAGAAAGCCCGTAAAGACACAGAGCACATGTACTCAAGTATAGAGAAATATATTTGTGCCGTGTTTAGCTTGATCAGTCAAAAAGAAAATATAAACGAAGCGTATCTCCAGGCGTTGTCATTAAATGAGTTCAAAAACTACATTCAGAATGGAACATTGCCAGATTATAATAATCTTAAAGAAAGATACGAGTACTCTGTTTCTTATACTGATAGTAAAGGTGCAAAACTATTTGTGGGAAAAGTGGCCAGGGAACTGATTTCAAGAATTACTGAAGTAAAAGACGGAACAGTCGAGATTAAGGGTACAAAGGCTTTTGCCGGCTTAGTTCAGGGAAGGGTAAGAATTATCTTTAGAGATGAAGATTGTAATAAGTTTCAACCTGGAGAGATTCTCATGACTACAATGACGCGACCAGAGTGGTTACCTATTATGCAACAGGCAGCAGCATTTGTGACTGACGCTGGAGGTATTCTTTGCCATGCAGCCATCGTAGCTCGAGAAATGAAAATACCATGTGTTACGAATACTAAAATCGCCACGCAAGTATTTAAAGACGGAGACCTAGTTGAAGTAGATGCTAATACTGGAGTTGTTAAGATAATAAAATAGTTCAGCCCGACCAGAACTCGTCTGGTCGGGCTGCGTGCTGCAGGCGATTGCTGCGCTTACGGGTAGTAACGACTGACCACCCGGTACATGGTGGCGAGGATCAGGCCAAACGTCTGGTCATAGTCCTCCTGGAACTGAACGGGCCAAGGGTTCGGGATGTTCGCGTTGTAGATCATTCTTGGCAGCACACCTGCCTTGACGAGCACAGATGCGACTTCGTCATCCACCGTGATGATGAGGTCGTAGCTTGTGAGAGTCAGTGAGTTGATGTGCTTGCGGCGGTGTCTCGACAGGTCGATTCCGATGCGCCTGCCTGCGGTCACCACGTGCCGTGGCGCTGGGCCACCATTGGCAGCATTTTCAGTCAGGCCGGCACTGTCACAAATGACGTTAGCGCCGGCACGCGTCAGGAACAAATCCAGGATAGTAGCCATTGCTGGACTGCGGTCGGCGTTGCCGCGACAAACACAAAGAATTTTACAGGGTTTGCTGGGATTCACTTGGTACTCCTAAGGTTTGGGGTGCTGTTGTTGCTGTTCGGAAAAAACTATAACACATATAATGCAATACTTCAAGCCCCTCAAGCCTATCAATAAAATGCTATATTTATTTCATGATCCGCCTTCAGAAAATGGGCACTCGATACATAGCTCCACCGATGTTTGAAGCAGCCTCTTTGGCTCAGACAAAATATCTCCGTGACCTCATCGGTGATGCGTACGAGCACTACATCATGAAGTATGATGGTGAGCGGATGGACTCTATCCGAGCAGAAGAGGAGCATGCGCGGCTAAAACCATTGATGTTTGCCTATGCGTACTCGGATGCATTTAAAACCAATATTGATGTTTGCAAAGACTTGATACAACAGTTCAAGCAAAAGCTGCACGACAAAGTAAGTATCCCCGAACTCGTCGATTGTTTTGCCCGACTCTACGTCCACGCAGTTGTCCCATACTATATTTCAAATATGTGGAGTGCTGATATACAGACAGATCGAAGTGAAGAGATCATAAATCGCTGCCGCATATACCGCGAGCTCGTCGATGCCGCACTCGAGCCTTTTTACAAAGCCGTCGAACATGTCCCGGTACCAGATACTTTTATATTTCACTCTGGTACCTATGTTCCGCTTTCATGGGATGAGTTTTTAAAGAAAAATAATTTTGAGTATGTCGAAGAAGTAGTGGAGCGGGTAAAAGAAATAAAAGGGAACGTGGCCTACAAAGGCAATGTAAAAGGCATCGCCAAAATCATCCTCTCACCCAAAGACTTTCACAAACTAAACGAAGGCGACATCCTCGTCGCTCCCATGACCACACCCCTCTACCTACCAATACTTCACAAAGCTGCGGGGATCGTGACGGATGAGGGAGGGGTGACGAGTCACGCTGACATCGCCATTTTCGCTAGCGTATATGCTTTCAGAAAACCTTTTGTTACAGAAACAAAAGTAGCAAGTAAAATAATAAAAGACGGAGCAGTTATTGAAATCGATTCAGAAAAAAGCCTAATCAGAATAAACTAACCCCACCAGGTCTTCCGACGTGGTGGGGTTTTGAAGCTTGTGGAATGCTCCGAACCGTACTTGTCAGTGCACGACTGCCGTGACTGTTTCGACGCGGCCCTGTGCGACGACTTCAGCGACTGCTTCGCCTTGGCCGTCGGTGTCGATGCGTATCGCTCCGCATTCGCCAAGAACGTGGGTGAGGGCAAGGGTTTTAATTGCGCCTTCGTCGAACATGTTGTAAATCAATCCGCTCAACAGGCCAGGATGGCCGACAAACAAGAGGTTTCTGCCAGCAACTGCGTCGCCGAGATCCTGGCGGATGTCGAGGACGCATTGCTCGGAGAGTCGGCGCAGGGCAGGGTTATGCCTGTGGCTGAAATAATCCGCCAGAGGCCTGTCGTAACCAAGATCCCCAAACATCCCCAACAGATCTCGGTGATCGGCCGGAACCAAGGTTCCGTACATCGATTTGATCTCGATGATTCTCGTCGTCTCAATGTCGCCCGCGAGAGCGCCCGCGGTCTGCCGGGCTCTGTTCGTAGGTGAGATGACGACAAAGTCGTACCTCAGTCCACCAAGTCTCTCCATGAGCGCGACAGCCTGTCGCCGCCCTCCAATGGTGAGAATGCGCGTTCTGTCGTCGCTGCCCGATGCTGCCTGGGCGTGCTGGACAAATACCAATGTGCAATTGTAGAATCGTGTCACAAGACTACCTTTCTTCTTTTTGGTTCTGTTTACTAACTACATCTTTTTACTATAATTCGCCTTGTGAGTCAATAATAGAAAAACCCACCAGAGGTCAGAGACATGATGGGTCGTTGAAGCTTGAGGAGTGCTCCGAACCGTAGATCAGTTCACGACGATGAACGTCGCATCACCATGATGGTCGACACTGATCTTGACCGCACCGCCCTCGGTAAAGACGAAGTCGAGTACGTTTGCGGCGCAGGTGGGGAACATCTCGCTGATGATCGCGTTCATGAGGACGCTATTGCCGGAGACGAAGACGTCAAACGCTGTGGCCTCGTCTGCCCGAAGAGCGACTTCGCTTTCGATTTCACGAGCCGCATGCTCAGCAAAACTTCGCAGCGCCTCTGCCTTTGGGTGCCTGAGGTAGGCACGGAGAGTGGAGTGCCCAAGCTCCTCATACATCGCTTTGATGTCGGCGTTGACACTGCCGTCTTGGTGATTGAGGAGGGCTTCCAGTTCCATCATCTCAGGCCGCATGTCTTCGAGCACGATCTCTGCAGTCTGCCAGTTGCGGTTCGTCGGCGAAATGAGCGCGAGGTCGAAGACCATGTTCACAAGCATTCGCTCCAGGCTTTTTGCTTGTTCGATTCCCGTCTCATTGAGCGGCCGGTCTTGGTCCTGCTGTCCGATTTTCGCCGGATCGGCCTGACCGTGACGTGCGAACACGAATTGAACGTTTCTGATGTTAAAGGACATCTAGAACTCTCTTTCTCTTGGTTTTTGTTGACTAACAGGCGGATTATGACATTGTCTTTACATAAAGTCAACAGTGCTATACTTACCACATGAATATCAAAGAAATCCTCAAAATAAGTTCTGTGCCAGTCATCATCGCTTCACTCTGCTGTCTTTCTCCGGTGATTCTAGTTGTGTTTGGTATCGGCACATTGGGCTTTGCCACCTCTCTCGCTGACACACTGTATGGAGACTACAAATGGGTCTTTCGTATAGCGGGACTCATCGCCATGGTGATCGCTTTGTTTCTTTATTTCAGGAGAAAAAAGGGAATATGTACGATCGATGAAGCAAAGCGTCGCAGAAATGAAATCATAAATACAGTCGCACTCACTGTGATCACCTGTGTTGTCGGCTACATTTTCTTTCTCTATGTTGTCGTCCACTATGCCGGGGTCTATCTACATATTTGGAAAGACAAACCAGAAACAACACAAGAAATAGTGACAGCTGACAGTACAGCACTCTTTGCTGGTGGGTGCTTTTGGTGTGTCGAAGCAGATTTTGAAAAACTACGTGGAGTCGGAGATGTCATCTCTGGATACGCTGGCGGTACCACAGCTAATCCAACATATGAAAACTATGCAGCAGGAGGCCACCGAGAGGTAGTCGAAGTGCACTACGATGCTACAAAGATAAATTACCGGAAACTAGTCGAGCATATTTTGACTCACGCAGATCCAAACGATACGACCGGCTCTTTTGTCGATCGGGGACTACAGTACTCATCAGCAATATATTTTGGAAATAAAGAAGAAGAAAAGATCGCCCGTGAAGTAGCAAAAGGACTACCGATACCGATCCTCCCACGACCTGTTTTTTATAAAGCCGAAGACTATCACCAGGACTATTATGAAAAGAATCCAGTTCGCTACACATATTACCGCAATGCTTCGGGAAGAAATGAATACATTAAAAAACATTCTGGGCTCACCGAGCTCCAGTATCATGTAGTAAAAGAAAATGGCACGGAGCCACCGTTTGAAAATGAGTATTGGGACAACCATGAAGAGGGAATATATGTAGATATTGTTTCTGGTGAAGCCCTATTTTCATCAAAAGACAAATACGAGTCAGGAACTGGCTGGCCTTCTTTCACAAAACCTATTTCAGAAAAAGCAGTCACTCTCCACGAAGACAATACGTTGTTTACAAAACGCACCGAGGTCCGTTCTGCTGTCGCTGACTCACATCTTGGACATGTATTTGATGATGGACCACAGGACAAAGGAGGAAAGCGGTGGTGTATGAACTCTGCTGCATTAAGATTTATCCCAAAAGAGAGAATGAAAGAATTGGGGTATGGGGAGTACTTGGATTTGATTTAAAATAAATAAAAACACCCGTACCATTTCTCGTGGTACGGGGTTTCGTAAGCTGTTATAGCCTACTTGATTGCTGATGCTCTGGCAGCCAGCTCATCCAGCTCAGGGTCTCGGACTGCTTCGTGCTTTAGCATCGCTTTCCGAAGCTTTTTGAGCGCAATGTTTTGAAGCTGCCGGATCCGCTCGCGGGTGACGCCAAATCGCTCGCCCACTTCCTCAAGCGTACGCTCGGAGCCGCCGTCGATACCGAAGCGGGACTGAATGATTGCGAGCTCACGGTCATCGAGATGTGCGACAGTAAGTTTCTTGATGAGCTCGTGCCGAGTCTGCTGCTCGAAGTCTTCGTAGGCAGTCGTGCTATTCGGGTCAGGCACGATATCCATAAACTCCGACTCACCATCTTCTCCGACGGTCGCGTCCAGTGATGCAGGACGATAGCTCGCTGTGATGAGCTCGGTCACTCGCTCGGCGGTCATGCCCAGGACTTCGGCGATCTCTGCATCAGTCGGCTCACGCCCAAGCTCCTCGTGGAGCTTGATCGCGGTGCGACGGATTTTTGCCACTCGGTCCACCAGGTGGACCGGGAGACGGATCGTCTTTCCTTGATTGGCAAGTCCTCGCTTGATGGCTTGTTTGATCCACCAGGCTGCGTACGTCGAGAGCTTTGCTCCCTTGGTAGGGTCGAAACGCTCGACAGCCTTCATGAGGCCGATGTTGCCTTCGTTGATCATGTCGAGGAGGGGCAAGCCCATCCCGTCATAATCCTTGGCGATTTTCACCACCAGGCGGAGGTTGGCACGGATCATACGATCGCGAGCCCGGTGGTCACCGGCCTGGATTCTGCCTGCCAGTTCGATTTCCTCCTGTGGTGTGAGGAGGGGGACTTCGCTGATTTCTCGCAAATACGACCGCAGTGCATAATCACCCTCGCGGGCGAGAGAACGGACATGACTCACTGCTGCAGGTGCTGGATCAGGGTCTACTCTGGGCACTTCGATGGCTGGCACCGGAGCGGCACCAGTGCGAGATGCTAGTTTGTGCAGTCGCGGTTTGAAAGGATTTACGCTCATGGTCAACAGGATTGTGGTTGAGGTTGGGAAGGTTGTTGGTCTGAAAGAAATACTATAACTACTATCGGCATGTGTCAATTATGCTACCATATGGATATGAACTGGATTTTTTATGCACTTGTCGGACCTATCTTGTGGGCATTGGTAAACTTTGCTGACAAGTTTTTACTCGACAAGTTTTTTAAACGAGAGGGAGGGATAGGGTCGCTCATGCTGTTCTCGACTTTCTTTGCAATCATTACACTACCAGTCCTTTATTACTTTGACCGTACTATATTCGACATACCGACCCAACATATTTGGATCATGATTGCATCTGGTTGTGCTGGAGCGTTTGCAATATATGTCTATTTGCTATGCCTATTTGATGAAGAGACTTCGATCGTCGCTCCATTCTTTCAGCTCATCCCTGTATTTGGATTTATTTTTGGGTATGTCCTCTTGGGAGAGTTATTGTCAAAGATGCACACGCTCGCATCGCTGCTCATTATCATCGGGGCACTTATACTCACGGTAGAGCGGGGCACGATCAAATGGAAGCTGATCTTACTCATGTCGCTTTCATCGGTCATCTTTGCCTTGCAACGAACGGTATTTAAACTGATGGCACTCGATTCGAACTTTATCACTGTTTCGTTTTGGGAAAATGTCGGTCTTCTCGTCTTCGGTATTTTGATTTTCTTGTTGATTAAAAAAGCACGACAAGATTTTATCAAAACCGTGACTACGAGCAGTGGAACTATTCTCGGTATCAACCTAGTTTCAGAAGCGGCTACCGTTATCGGCAATCTTTCATTTGCCTTTGCAATCACACTTGCACCAGTTGCTCTCGTACTGAGCATCGAGGGGACTCAGCCATTATTTATTTTTATCCTTGGTATTTTGTTTACGATGTTTGCGCCCCATCTCATCGAAGAAGAAATCTCTCGTGGGATTTTGATTAAAAAGGGGATTGCAACGCTGTTTATCGTAGCTGGGGGAATCCTCGCAGCGTTTTAGTATATAATACTAGTATGAATAAGTTTTTGCTCATTATCTTACTACTCACTATATTTGGCTCTATCGCCTATGCCGGATACATGTATATCTACAAAGGGGAGTACAATGTCTCACTCACCGTAGATGAACAAACATATTTTGTGAGAAATGGTGAGATCGAAGCTTGCCTCGCTCAGTCAACCTGTTTGTCAGCAGAATAACATGAAACCAGAACCACTTTTCTATACTCGCCTGACGGAGGCTCTTCGTGAGCTCAAAAAACGAAATAAAAACAGCGAGCTCATCAAAAAAGTAAAAGAAACGATGGGTGATGCATACCCCGACTGGATGCCTGATGAGCCATGTCTATTTTTCTGCCGCAACATCATCACGCCAAACAAAGAGACGTTGTATTTTTTAGACTTAGCCAAAGACATAGGTCTCCCAGTGGTCTTTTTGGAATATTATGACAAGTTTGTGGCGGTGAACAAGACAAAATATCATCTCGGTCTCATCCGCACTGAAGAAAAAAAGAAAGTCATTATCGATTTCAATGATGAAGGCAAAAAGATTGATACGATAAAGACGCTCAAAGGTGAGTCACTTGTTGAGTTTCATCACAATCTCGCTCGCAAGCATATAAAAGACTTTGATTCGTACAAAATCATTAACATCACAAAATGGTTCAATAATACGAGAAATACCAAAGTATATTATTTCAATTATTTTTCTTTGTTTGTGGCGCACGGTATTCTTTTTGAAAACTTCCTCCTGGAGGATCGAGAAGAAAAAAAGTTTCTCGATACAAAGCTGATTCCAAGTATTGAAAAGATAAAAGAGTTCTACGGATGTATCCCGCTTATATATCCACTCTTACCATTTGAGTTCGAAGGGGAAAATTCGTGGCTTTTTTATCCAAAAGAAGTGTATACTACTAATAACAATGGTTGATTTTAACCTGATTGAAAATATTCAATATTGCAAAGGTATTGTCGAAGAAGTTGCGCCGATACTTTACTATACGCATATTCCGACAGCTTTTTTTACACTCCTCCTTGGGTTCTTTGTCTACACTCGCCAAAAGCAATTACTGCTCTCAAAAATCTTTCTCGGTATTTCATTGGCGTTTGTAGCATGGGTAGTTTGTAATCTCTCGATCTGGCTCAATTATGATCTCAGTAGTATCGTCATGTTTTCTTGGTCTCCGATCGAGATGTTTGCCGTCCTCATATACGGCCTCAGCTTTTATTTTGCGTATGTATTTGCATATGAGCGAGATATTCCGTGGATCGCAAAAGCTGTTGCTCTCGTTGTATTTTTACCTCTACCACTTTCTACTATTACCGGTTGGAATATTTCATATTTTGATTTAAATGAATGCATCGCAGTCGAGTATCCTTTTATGGAGTACTACGTGATCGCATTAAAGATGCTACTCTCTGCTTCTATTGCCATCCTCGCGCTTGTAACCATTTACAACAGGACAGTAAATAAAACAAAACAAATCCTTTTACTAAACTCTGGTCTTATTTTGTTCTTACTCTCATTCTTTGCTGCAGGCTACTACTCAGAAAAAAGTGGAAACTATCAGGTGGAGATGTTTGGTTTGCTCGGAGTGTTGTTCTTTATCGGTATCCTCGCATTTCTCATCGTCCGTTACCATACATTCAATATCAAACTATTGGGAGCTGAGATGCTCGTAGTGACATTGGTCGTGACTGTGTTCTCGCAGCTTCTCTTTATCGAAGGATACTTCCCGCGATTGCTCGTTCTCGTCTCTGGAACTACTTCTTTGTTCTTTGGATACTTTTTAACAAAGAGTGTTGAAAAAGAAGTTACACTCCGTGTGGACCTACAAAAAGCAAACGATCGCCTCGTCGAACAAGACAAACAAAAATCAGAGTTCGTTTCATTTGCTACGCATCAGCTCAAGAGTCCACTCGCTGCGATGAAAGGGTATGCCTCACTAGTGCTTGATGGAGATTATGGTGAGATCAACAAAGATGTAAAAGAAGCAGTCTCTCGTATATTTGAATCATCAAAAACATTGGCAAACGTAGTCGAAGACTATTTGAATATTTCTCGAATCGAGCTCGGTAGTATGAAGTATTACTTCACAGACCAGGATCTTTTGAAAATCGTAAAAGATGTGATCGGTGAAATAGAACCAAATATTAAAAAAGCAGGAGTCGAGTTTGCATTTGATGCTGCTCCTGATACATATATTGCCCCTGCAGACCCAGACAAGATAAAACAAGTATTTATGAACCTTATCGACAACTCAGTAAAGTACACGCCAACAGGAAAAATCACTGTTTCGTTAGCAAAAGAAAATGGGAAAATAAAGTTTTCAGTAAAAGATACTGGTATCGGTATGCGACCAGAAACAATCACTTCACTCTTCCAGAAATTTGCTCGTGCATACAATGCAAATAAAACAAATATACACGGAACTGGTCTTGGACTATTCGTTGCAAAACAGATCGTCGATGCACACCATGGAAAAGTCTGGGCTACATCTGAAGGAGAGGGAAAGGGATCACAATTCTTTGTAGAGCTGCCTGCGAAATAAAATATTAAAATAATAGGGGGGGGGAGAAAAACGGCGTCCAAGGGCAAGGACGCCGTTTGCGGTCTCTCGAAGGGTCTTAACCTTCAGGAGGTAGTCTCATGGCAACTGCGTTGCCAGTCCAGCTTGGCTTTTGGGGTCGGCGCTTTCTGCGCACAAACCGTTGCCAGCGCGGCGGTTCCGCATAGTCAGCTCCTTGCGACACAATGTGGCGCATGAAGTCAAACCTGGGAGCAGCCTCTTCGACGGACAATGTTCTATCTCCCATACACTTACAATGATAGCACGATTGACTAGACGTGTCAAATGTGGTCTAGAATAGGCTTTCTACAGCTGCTTTTACATCATTTCCATCAGCCAAACCCTTTGTTTCTTTCATCACAGCCCCAACGAGTTTGCCCAAACCAGCTTTGTCGGTCACATTGAGCTCAGCCTTTTTTGCAGTAGCAATTTTTAGTATTTCTTCTTTTGACATGGCAGCAGGGAGGTAGGCCTCAAGATGTTTGAGCTCGGCTGCTTCTTTTTCGACAAGGTCCATACGACCACCTTTTGTAAACTGATCGATTGAGTCCTTGTGTTGTTTTACGCTTTTCTTTATAAGTGTGAGAACTGAAGCATCGTCGAGAAAAGGCTCAGCACTACCTTTTGCGATAAGCTCATTTGAAAAAGCAGAAAGGAGACCGCGGATGACATCGAGTCGAACTGCATCCTTTGCTCGCATTGCTTCGATTAGTTGGGTTTTTATGCTTTGGTGAATCATTTTGGTATACTATATTTATGATACAAACTATAGCAATAATTTTACTTTCTGTCGCCCTCGTCATTGTCGTATTGCGAAAGCGTGAAAAGCAGGATGATACTGGACTTAAGCTCATTCTCGAACAGATAAACGAAGTACACCGTACCGTCGACTCAAAAATCGGCGAGTCCTCTCGTGCTATGAGTGATGCGGTTCGTCACCAGTTTGGTGAGTCGCAGCGTCTTATAAAAGAGATCACCAACGAGCTCGCTCAGGTAAAAGAAACAGGGAAGCAAGTCATCTCATTTACTGATCAGCTGCAGTCACTCCAGGACATCCTAAAAAATCCAAAACAACGAGGTATTTTGGGAGAGTACTATCTAGAGACATTGCTCAAAAACATTCTGCCATCGACCAACTTTCAAATGCAGTACAAATTCGGTAATTCCGAGATCGTGGACGCCGTTGTTTTTATCAAAGACAAAATTATCCCGATTGATTCAAAATTCAGCCTAGAGAATTACAATCGTTTAGTAGAAGAAAAGAATCCAATCGAAAAAGAAAAGTTCGAAAAGCTTTTTGTAAACGACCTCAAAAACCGCATTATCGAAACCTCAAAATACATTCGACCAAGCGAGGGGACGATGGAGTTTGCTTTTATGTTTATCCCACATGAAGCGATCTATTACGACCTCATTATCAACAAAATCGGCTCTGAAAACCTCATCCAAACAGCCGCTCACAAGTACAAGGTCATCATTGTCTCTCCGACCTCATTCCTGGCCTATCTCCAGACCGTTTTACAGGGCCTAAAAGCGCTCCAAATAGAGGAAACAGCAAAAGACATCGTTAAGCGTGTAGAAGAGCTAGGAAAGCATTTAAAAGCGTACGAGGACTATCATTTGAAGCTCGGAAATACCCTCAGTACGACCGTAAACCACTACAACAATGCCGGCAAGGAGTTCAAGAAGATAGACAAGGATGTTTTACGTATTACTGGTGAGGCTGCAGGTATGGAAACTTTAGTAATTGACAAGCCAGAAGAGTAGAATATACTAATTTACATACACCTGTGGTACTTTGAGCTTTGTCTCAAGTTGGACCTATCGGAATTATAGCTGATGACAGGTTACGTAGAGATCCGCTTCGGCGGATTTTTACGTTCAATCCATTATACTAAAGAAATGCTTTTGGCCATTGTTTATCTGGCGTATTAAAATCTTAACTCTTCCGTTCGAGACAGACCAAAAAGATGCATCCTGTTTGCCTTGGCGATATACATATGCAGTCGCCATAGAAATCACTTTGCGAGCACTGGGTAGCAGTCTAAATCTCCGGATCTGGTCACTCTTCGGTCGAGTTCTATTATTTTTAACTAAAATATGCCTGAACCCATGATCGTTAAAATATACCCAATCCTGCAAGGCAGGGCAAAAGACAGGTTTCAGGCTTTTGTACAAAAGCCTTGCTTTTTCTTTCTCAAACAAATAATCAGACATCGAATCACCATATCAAACAGAAATGAAATTTAAATGAATTTTTAATAAAATATTCATGAAATTTAAGGATATACTGTATATATGAATCGGTCTTGGCATCGCCCCTTGCATTTATATATAAAATGTGTAGAATATACCTCACTATGGAATTTGCAATTATCCACACAGGCGGGAAGCAATATAAGGTACAAGCTGGCGATCTAGTCACTATCGAAAAGATCGTAGGTGAGTACAAAGAGGGTGACAAGCTCACTTTTGATAAGGTCATGCTCGTGGACAATGGCAAAGACACTACTATCGGTACTCCTTACATCCCAAAGGCAGCAGTTACAGCTACTATTACAAAGATCGGACGACTTCCAAAGGTAGACGTTATAAAATACAAGCAAAAGAGCCGATACTTCAAGCGAAACGGACACAAGCAGCCGATGTTCCAGGTAAAAATTGACGCTGTTAAATAAAGCGATTCTTCAGGGCGTTTTTAAGGGTATCTCCATCTACATATTCGAGTTCAGACCCAGTTGAAAGTCCACGTCCTAACGTGGACATTTTGATATCTTTTTTGATCATAGAGCGTACATACTGTTCGGTATTTTCTCCTTCAGGAGTGAGGCTCATCGAGAAAATGATTTCACTGATATCGTTTTTATCTATTCTTTTCAATAACTCAGCAATACGGATACGCTGTTCTGGGCTTTTGTCGAGGATGGGAACAGTCCCGCCGAGAACAAAATAATAGCCATTATATGCGCCTGTCTTTTCTATGGTTTCTAGATCGATATCGCGACTGACCACCATCAGCGTTTTGTCACGTGGAGCTGTACAGATCGAGCACTCTTTGTTTGTTAAAAGACGAAAACAGGTAGGACAGGTGTGGACGCTGTTTCTAACTGTCTGTATCGCATTGATCAGTCTATCGGTATAGCCTTTTGGCTTGCTCATGAGGAAATAGGCAAAACGCTTCGCTTGTCGCGGACCGATGCCAGGGAATTCTCGGAATAGTTCTACTAGTTCATTCATAATTAAAAGCCGTCAAACTCGTTTTTATCGACATCCAAGAAGGTTGTTTTGTCACCGTCAAATGCCATGGCGATCTCGCCGGTTGCACCGTTTCGGTGCTTTGCGATGATGATCTTTGCTTTCATGGCGATCGACTTGTCTTCGTTGAAACGATCTTCTCGGTGGATGAAAAGCACAACATCTGCGTCCTGCTCGATGGATCCAGAGTCTCGGAGGTCTGAAAGTCGTGGCTCACCACCACGCTGCTCTACGGCACGGCTCAACTGTGAAAGAGCGATTACCGGTACCTCTAGTTCTCGAGCCAAGTTTTTCAATGAGTGAGAGATTTCGGTTACTTGCTGTACGACGTTGTCAGAGTTACGGCTAGTAGTAGGGATCATGAGCTGGAGGTAGTCAACGATGATAAGACCGAGACCTTTTTCGCTCTTTAGGCGACGTGCAACAGAACGCATTTTGAGGATGTTGTTTCCAGGTGTGTCATCGATGTATATAGGTGCCTGGCTCAAGCGGTCGATACCTTCTTTGAGGGGTGAAAAATCCATCTCGGTAAGCTTTTGACCGGTGCGTAGCTTCCACGCATCCACTTGTGACTCTGCGGCGAGCATACGATCGATGAGCTGCTGCGCACTCATTTCCAATGAAAATATACCTACAGGTACTTTGTGGAGAGTCGCTGCCTTTCGAGCAATATCGAGGGCGAGGGAAGTCTTTCCGACTGATGGTCGGGCGGCGAGGATGATGAGGTCAGCTTTTTGGAACCCTGCGAGCTTGTTGTCGAGACCTTTAAAACCAGAAGGTACACCACGAAGCTCTCCCTGGGTGTTGTGTAACTTTTCTATACGCTCCATTGCTTCGAATAGTCCGTCTTTAAGATGAGAGAATTTGCCGCCGCCGGTATAGTTTGTAACTTCGAAAATCTTTTTCTCTGCTTTGTCGAGAACTTCTTCGAGCTCACCTGACTCATCAAAACCAAGGTTACCGATATGCTCTGACGCCTCGATCAGCTGTCGCATCATGTATTTTTTCTGAACGATCTGAGCGTAATAGACAGCGTTTGTAGATGAGGGTACGCTGTTTACAACCTCAGTGAGATAGCTCATACCACCGATCATCTCTAATTCGTTTTTTTCTTTTAGCTTGTTTGAAAGGGAAAGGAGGTCGATCGGAGTGTTTTTGTTGTGGAGCTCGGCCATGTTGTTCCACATGATGCGATGCTTTTCAGAATAAAACATCGGCTTTTGGACGATATCCATAACGTCGTACATGACTTCGGGTCGTAGCATGATAGAGCCGAGGAGTGCTCGTTCTGCCTCAAGACTCTGAGGGGGTATCCTCAGATCCTTTGTTTTAAAGTATGGAGATGTTTGCTGGGCCATGTAGGTATTTTACACGCATAGTACTGGCAATACCATACTTACAAAGTTGAAAAACCTGTGTCTAAACTGTGCACATCTTTTAAAACGAAGCAGGTCCTCACTGCTTTTAAATTTCACAAAGATTTCATCACGGTTTTGGTATGGTGAGGAGATGAGTAGCTATGAAGAAAATTTAGAAAAATACAGGAAATACTACTTGTCACTAAAGCCAGTCTATTGCGCAGTTCTAAATCAACGCGTGTACTTTACCAACTCCGGATTTAATCACATTTTAAGAAAAGGTAGGAAAGAGAGAAGTAGACCCGACCAAATAAGGAGATTTTTACTTTTAGAAAAATCTACAAAAAACAAAATCCGCCGAAGCGGATTTTGTCATATCTTGCCCCCAGCTATAGTGCCGATGAGAGGGATAATACCTCGCAAGATGTAGTCAATATACTACTCCTCTAAATCTTCCTGTCAACTTTATATCCGTCCGCTGTGTCTTTCAAAATATAACCTCTGTCCTCAATTTCTTTTCGTAACGCATCTGATTTTGCAAAGTCTTTTGCTTTTCGAGCTTCTTCACGGACCTCAGCCAATGCGATGATTTCTTCGGGGATGATGATGTTTGTAAAAGCTTCGAGACCAAGGCCGAAGACTTTGTCGAAATCAAGAAGGGTAGCGAGCTTGTCCGCATCAGAGAGTGTCTCGTCGTGAGAGAGTTCGTGTGCGAGGGCTAGGGCTCGTGGCATGTCGATATCGTCTTCGAGTGCAGAGATAAACATTTTTTTGTAGTCCGCAGAGACTTTTCCAGGAGTACCCCATTCTGCAACATGGTGAGCGAGGCGGATAAAGGCATTTTGGCCTGCTTCGACTGCTTCGAGTGTAAAGTTTACCTGTGTTCGGTAGTGTGAAGTGAGAAGCCAATAGCGGTAGGCAATCGGTGAGATTTGGTTTTTTTCTAAATCAGAAATCTTAAGAAAGTTTCCTTTTGATTTTGCCATCTTTGTGTCGTTCACATTTATGAATGCTCCATGTAACCAGTAGTTTACGAATTTCTTTCCAGTCGCAGATTCTGATTGAGCAATCTCATTTACATGGTGAGGGAACATTAGATCGATTCCTCCAGTGTGAACGTCTAACGTTTCGCCAAGATTTTTTATGGACATTGCAGAACACTCGATGTGCCAACCAGGTCGCCCATCTCCAAACGGAGCAGGCCAAACTACTTCACCGTCGCTTTCAACGTGGAACTTCCACAGTGCAAAATCACGAGGATTTTCTTTTTCATACTCATCATTATTTATTCGTGATTGCACAGTGTCGGTGAGTTTGATTCCAGCAAGTTCGCCGTAATCTTTGACTAAGCCAATACTCATGTAAACCCCGTCTTCAGATACGTATGCAATGTCTTTTTCAATAAGTGCGCCGATCATGTCTACCATTTCTTTTATATACTCAGTTGCAAGTGGAAGAACATGCGGTTTTTTGATATTTAATTTTTGTAAATCTGACAAGAACAGATCAGTATATTTTTGCGTAAAAACATCCAGACGAATTCCTTGTGCTTGGCTATTTCGCACTGTTTTATCGTCGACATCTGTGATATTCATCACTTGTTTTACTTCGTATCCGAGGTATTCGAAGGATCGTCGAAGAATATCGTTGAACACGTAAGTTCTAAAGTTTCCAATGTGAGCGGTATCATAGACTGTCGGTCCACAGTGATACATACCTACTTTTCCTGGAACAAGTGGTGTAAATATTTCTTTTTTCTTTGTGAGTGAGTTGTATAGTTCTAGAGCCATTTTTTGTATTTAAATACTGAAAACATGATGATCGAAGCGAGACACATGATGCCGAGAATTATTTCGAAATCATATAGTGATCCAAGGATCGGTGCATGGGTAGTGTGCATAGAGAAAATATCGGTAATCAATGAAAGAGGGAAGGTGACAAAAGCCATGATGGTGAGTGTCTTCATAGTTTCGTTCTGCTTTGTAGAGAGGAGTGAGTCGTTGGTATCTCGCAAATCAGTAACAAGCTCTTTGTTGTTGAGCATCATATCGTGCACCTTTGTAAACTCAGACTGGATATCTTCGGTATAGTATTCAAAACTTTCACCAAAAAAGCCACGTGAGACAGTAGCAAAATCCTCCAGGATAGAGTGATGCATTCGAGTCGACTGTTTGAAGTCGATCAGCTCTCGAGAAAGATTTGAAAGCTCACGTACCATGTCTTTTTCATTTCCAGCAAAGATATGTTTTTCTGCCTGGATGAGCTGTCCACGGATAGCATCGAGCTCGTGAGCCATGTTTTTATAAAGCCGCTTGATCATGTGGTAAAAGATAAAGCCAGCATGTTCGCCGATGCCGCTTTTGTCCAAAATCGAATTTACTTCGAACATCTTTGAAAAATTGTGGAGTGGTTCAACGGTGTCGTACTTTGTGGTGATGATAAAATCTTTGCCGATAACAAAGTCTACTTCCTGGTCTTTTACTTCGTTTTTGGTACGAACAGGGATATGTAGGATCAAATATATATAGTCATTATAAAAATCTACTTTTGGTTTTAGACTTTTTTGTAAAAGCTCTTCGGCGACGAGGGGGTGGAGCTTGTACTCGTTCATCACTTTGGCTACTTCGTCGCTTGTTGGGGACTCGAGATCTATCCAGGTGAGGCGCTTATAGGTGTATTTTTGAATCATGGACACAGTATATACCGAAAAAAGAGACTTTTCCATTGCGGTTGCGTGCTTTGTTTGAGATAATGGAGTATATGAATCAGCATTTCGAAAAGAAGATTGTTATCATCGTCGGGCTCGTAGTTTTAGCAGGAGGTTCTTTTTTACTCGGTCAGCACACACGTCCTGTTTCAGGCTACTCACAACCAGCTCTAAAAATCGACACCGCATCGATTTCTGACAAAGACTTTGCTCCTTTTTGGAAAGTCTGGAATACTCTCGAACAAAAATACGTGGGTGCTACCTCTACTCCAAATCAGGAAAAGATATACGGTGCAATGCAGGGACTTGTAAGCTCTCTTGGAGATCCGTACACTGTCTTTTTCCCTCCAGAAGAAAGTGAGATGTTTGCAAGCGATATCGCTGGTAGTTTTGGTGGTGTGGGTATGGAAGTGGGTAAAAAGGACAATGTCCTCACCGTGATCGCTCCTCTCAAAGGCAGTCCTGCAGAAAAGGCAGGCATGAAGACAGGGGATCGTATCGTAAAGATTGACGATACAGTCACAAACGAAATGTCTGTCGACAAAGCGGTCAAACTCATCCGTGGTCCAGCAGGTACAAAAGTACGCCTTACCGTGGTGCCTATAGGAGCTTCTTCTCCAGTAGAACGCACAATAGTCCGAGATACGATCAATATGCCTACTATTGAAACCGAAGTAAAACCTGGCACTGTTGTGGGTCAGGGTACAACAGCCGTTCCATCTCCAGTAGGGCTTCGTGCAGACGGCGTGTTCGTAATCCGACTCTTTAGCTTTACCGCTACCTCACCAAATCTATTCCGTGATGCTTTGCGAGAATTTATAAAGTCTGGTTCTCACAAGCTAGTACTCGATCTCCGTGGTAACCCAGGTGGTTATCTAGAAGCAGCTGTAGATATGGCTTCATGGTTCCTCCCAGCAGGAAAAGTGATCGTGACTGAGGACTTTGGTAAAAATTCAGCTCCCCGCGCATATCGCAGCAAGGGCTACAATGTGTTTAGTGACAAGCTCCAGATGGTCATCCTCGTAGACGGTGGATCAGCATCTGCCTCTGAGATCCTTGCAGGAGCGCTAAAAGAGCAAGGAGTAGCTCGCCTCGTCGGAACAAAGACTTTCGGAAAAGGATCTGTCCAGGAGCTCATCAAAATTACTCCAGACACTTCACTCAAAGTGACGATCGCTCGATGGCTTACTCCAAACGGTATCAATCTCTCAAAGAACGGTCTCGACCCTGACGTAGAGGTAAAAGTAACCCAGGCCGATATAGATGCAAAAAGAGATGTACAGATGCTCAAGGCAGTTGAAATTTTGAACGCATTACCCTAATATAGGGATATGAAGATCATATTACTTAAAGATGTTGCAAAGATAGGGAAGCGTTATGAAACAAAAGAAGTAGCTGATGGATTTGCTGTAAACTCTCTTATTCCACAGCGGCTAGCGATACCTGCTACTCCTGATGCAGTAAAGCGAGTGGCTCTCGAGATTGCCCGTGAGACAGGTGAGAAAAAGGTCCAAGAAGAATTGATTGCGAAGTCTCTCGCAGCACTCAACGGCACTACCGTTGTCTATACTGGAAAGACAAATGATAAGGGTCATCTATTTGCTGGGCTGCACGCAAAAGAGATCGCTGAACTTGTCGGTTTCAAACCAGAACACATCGTACTCGACAAACCACTCAAAGAGGTCGGTGATCACACTATAAAAGTAAAAGTAGCTGACAAATCAGCTACCTTTACTCTCTCTATTAAGTCAAAGTAATTTAGATTACGTGGACGATATTCTTTCGGCTAACTGTGTTGTCGAAGTTTATCTTTCGTTTGGTTGAAAAGTTTACCTTTCCGTCCTTGAGAGCAAAGAGAGTGTGATCCTTTCCCATACCAACGTTTTTACCAGGCATGATACGAGTACCACGCTGTCGAACAATAATCTGACCTACAATTGCTTTGTCGCCATCAGAAATCTTAACACCCAGGTATTGTGGACCTGAATCTCTACCGTTTTTCGATGCACCTGCAGCTTTTTTGGTTGCCATAAATTTGTTGATATACTATACACCATAGCCTTTAAAAAATCAATGAAGTACCTCATTTCTATCAGTTTTATCACTTTTTTGGCTGGTTTAGGGGTTGTTTTTGCCTATTTCCCAACCAAAGCTGAAGCTAGGGTAGGGAAGGCGGACCTACCCCCTACTCCTGCGTTTTTGGCCTCTAAAAACGGGGCTGTTTTCGGGCTACCTTGGTGCGGTGGCATGCCTCGCATAAAGAGTGAGAATATCCTTATTTTGAGCCATAAAATAGACGCTTCGGAGAGGGGTTTGAGGCCTATGAAAGGGTGCAGGGGATTGAGCGAAAAGCCTTGACTTTTACGTCCAAAGGTGCTAGTATATAGGGGTAGTCGAGTACGAATCAATTAGTACTCGATTTTAAATTTATGATAAATATGACTACAGGGTTCGTGTTCTTTCTCTCATCAGTATACGGAGCAGCGACCACGACACAGTCAGTTGTTGTAAGTCAAAATCAAACTCCTGTTATAGAGCAAGTTCAGTCTCCTAAGACTCTTGAACACTATGTTCGTGAGTACTATGCAGACACTCCAGTCCTCGCGGAAATTGCTCGATGTGAATCTGGTTTCGTCCACTTTACTGATTCAGGGAAAATCTTACGAGGTTTGAAAGATAGTAACGATATTGGGGTGATGCAAATCAATGAACGATTCCACCTTGATCAAGCTAAGAAGCTCGGATACGATATTTACTCAGTAGAAGGTAACATGGCATATGCCAAGTATATCTATGACAAAGACGGTGCCGCTCCATGGTATGCCTCATCAAAATGTTGGGGAAAGAATCTAAAGAACTATGAAGTAGCAATGAGATAATACTCAAAAGAAAACCACCCATATCGGGTGGTTTTCTTTGTCATTGACATACTAGTATAATGATGGTAGTTTATGCAAAGAATTTAACAACCTAAAATCGTTTGCTTTTACACTCTCGGAAGAGGGGAGGTTGTAGCATGTCACTTCAAATCAAACTTGTATGTCGGAAATCATTCAGATTCTCTGGGCCCTTGCCGTCATCTTTGGGTTTGTCTTTTTTTGTGTCAGCTTGCTCGGACTCCCCGGAGCGTTCAAGAGAAAAAAAGACCGATGCGTCACCGTGGTGGTGTTTGCGATCGGGGCCGCGCTCGTAGCAAGCCCATTTTTCTTCGAGTCTCAGAACGCTACGTACGCCGTCTTCGACAAGAACGGCAAGTTCGAGTATGTGGCCGAACCAACTGCCTCGGGCATCATCTCACAGTCACGTTGGAACAACAACTTCAGCGATGGCCGGCGCGCTCTTTCTTTGCATCAAGTGGCTGTTTCATCCATCTTTGATCCGCAAACTGTCGGCTTTGTCGGTGGAACCAACAGTGACTGGATAGTGGTCATAACCTATACGGGCTCAAACTCGCGTGCTGACCTGCTGGCGAGAGCCAAGCTCTTGGTCGAGTACAATCTTTTCACAAGCGAGACTTTCAGTCGCGATGATCTCAGGACGCCTTTGATTCGAAAAATAATCGAGGACTCTCCTGAGAATGCGGTGATTAAAGCCGCATTGGCATCATACCCGAGTAATCCTGTGCATAGCACACAGTTCCTTACGGAAAAAGCAAAGTTGTGTGCAGCGCTTGTGCCGCTCGACGCAAAGCTTCGAGCATACGGTCTTCAAATCGTCGACGTTGCTATCGAATACCGAATCAAGGTCAGATAATACCTCTGGTTCGAGCAAAACACCCCCGCACATTGAAATAGCATGTGTGGGGTTTGTATTTTGATATACTATATAAATGAAAACAAAATTTTATTATCACTACAAACACGATCCAAAAGATCTTACTAATTTCGCATATGAAGTGCTTGGGGAAGGATACCACACCGAGGATGAGTCAAAGTTTATTGTATACCGCAGCCTTTCAAAAGAACCAAAATACTGGTTACGACCATTCGATATGTTTTTTGAACAAGTAACTAAAGAAGGAAAAACGTTCGATAGATTCCAAAAAATAACTGATGAAAAGATTATAAATGATTTAAAAAAGATTAGCGAAGAAATGTATAAAAGTTAATAGTTAAAGAAAGGGAGGGACTGTTTAAGGTCCTTCTTTTCCTATAGGTAGATGTCGTACAATATATCTTTTACGACATACTTCTATATACAAAACCCGGGGTTGGAATGTGTTCTCCGCCCCGGGCTGCTTATTTTGTTTGCGTTGTTGTGTCGATCTTTGGTGGATTATTCTTTAACTTTTCTATCAGACTATCCCAGATCAGATCTACGACTACTTCATTCCAAATGTATGTCGCTGGCTTTTCCAAAACATGATCCCAGACATATATACCTGCTTGAGTGACGTATGAAAAATTTTCTTTTGTTGTAGGGGACTCCACTGCCCTTTTTATATCGACTCCTAAATAGCTCAAAATGACGACTCCAATAATAATGTAAATAATTGTTTTAATCATAGATATGATAGAGGGTTTAGGTATGCTTTTGGATCTGCGAGAGGAATAAGCACACCCTTACAGTTTATACTATTATCAAATGTTGTCACACGTACTCCTTGGGTTGCATATACACCAAAGTGGAGGTGCGGACCAGTAGAGTAGCCGGTGTTTCCACTATAGCCGATGGTTTGACCAGCTGTAACAGTCTGTCCAGTCGTTACAAGTTGGTTTGAAAGGTGTGCATAGAGTGTCGAGAGGCCATTTGGATGTTTTATAAAAATCCATTTGCCATATGAATAGCATGATCTTACTAAGTCAGTATTTCCAACACCGGTGACGATACCGCTCTGGCTCGCTTTAACGGGTGTACCAACAGGCGCACCGAGATCTATACCTGTGTGGCCTTTACCGTTGTATATCTGAGCGTTTTGGGTGGCAAAAGCAGTGTTTCCAAAGTATTGTGTGATAATCACTTTATCAAGCGGCCATTTTAATACACCAGAACCAGTTGCCGGTAGGCTCGCAGGGTCGATAACGATCTTTAGAGCAGACTCATACTCATAGAGTTCTTTTTCGAACTGAGCTTTTTGAGCAACTTTGTTAGCAATCAAAGCCTTGTAGTTTGCCTCAATATTTTTTGTTTCTTTAAGTAGGGCAGCCTTCTCTTTTGCTGTTTCAGAAAGAGCGAAACTCTGATCAGCAAGGTCAGCCTTTAATACGACGAGCTCTTCCCTCTTTTTTTCTATTGCTTTTTTGTTGTTTTCTAAATTCACTTTTAGTTGTGCCAAATCTTTTATGCGATCGCGTGCGCTGTCTTGTAGTGATACAAGATTATCGACTGATTCCCAAAATGAAGACAGCGACTCGTAGCCTACAAGCGTCTCAGCTAGTGACTGTGAGTCAGATGAGTATACTTTTTTCAGGATTTCAGAGATGACTCGGCGGCTGTGTATGATGCGCTCGTCTTTGTCATTTATATTTATTTTGAGTCTTTCGATTTCTGAGTTTTGATTTGAAATCCTGTTTTGTGTAAGTTTTATTTCTGCTTCAAGTTTTTTTCGAGACAAGTCCAAAGAGTTTATTGTGTTTTGGAGTGTATTTGCTTCTTTGTTAGTTTTGTCGACTTGGACCTGATACTGCTGTATTTCTTTTTCGAGTGCTTGGATAGTCACGTTTCGATCACTGATCTTTTGTTTTAGATCAGAAACAGTATCACCGTGTGCAGTCGTAAAAGAAAAAAGGAATATTAAAAAACTAAAGTAAAGATATCGCATGATTGATGCGTGAAAGAGATTCTTCTTTTCCAAGAAGTTCGCAGAGTATAAATGGGTCAGGGCTTTTGTCTTTTCCTGATAGGGCAATGCGCAGTGGCCAAAGGACCTCCCCCTTCCCTTCTTTTTCAGCGAGTGGCCACAATGCAGACTTTACATTTTCTTTTGTAAAATCAGATACAGATTCGACCAGTTTTTTTGTTTCTTCTAGGCGCGCTTTGTTTGCAGGAGTCTCTTTCCAGTTTAATTTTTCTTTTGGATAATCTGGTTTCTTTGAAAGAAAATCAAACTCAGAAAGGTCTTTTAGCTCGCTTAGGATAATAGTTCTCTCTTTTAGGAGAGGCCACAGCTTTTCAGGTACATCAGTGGCAAAAGGAGCAGCAGCTTTTTTGAACTCGTCGAGCGACATCTTTGAAATGTACTGCTTATTGAACCATTTTAGTTTTTCTGGATTAAAGACTGCACCAGCTTTGTTTACTTTGGTAAGGTCAAAAGCTTGGATGAGCTCGTCCATTGAAAATATCTCTTGCTCAGTTCCTGGGTTCCAACCGAGGAGTGCTAGGTAGTTTGTAAGTGCTTCAGGGAGATATCCAGCATCTTTGTACTCAGTTACCGATACAGCACCATGTCTACCTGAAAGCTTTGATCTGTCTGCAGCTAGAATAAGCGGTAAATGAGCATATACGGGCTTTGGTGCGCCGATCGCTTCCTGGATGAGGATCTGCCGAGGAGTATTTGATATACCGTCGTCACCCCGGATCACATGTGTGATGCCGCCCTCAAAGTCATCTACGACAGCTGTCAGGTGGTATAGCGGCTCGTTGATATTTCGAGCAATGATAAAGTCTTCTAGCTCAGTTGTATCAAAAGTAATGTCACCGCGTATGAGGTCAGTGAAGGTAACTTTTTTATTTGGGTTTCTGAAGCGTACAACCTCGTTTCCATTTTCTTCTTTTGAGATATACGCCTTGTCTTCTTTTACCATTTTGTGCACGTAGTTTTTGTAGACTTCAGTCCTCTCTGATTGCCTGATTACTTTTTCATTGTCCCATTTTATTCCGAGCCAGTTTAAACAATCGTAAAAGTTTTGCTCGAACTCCGGTTTTGAACGAGCTTTGTCTGTGTCTTCTAGTCTAAAGATAAGTTTGCCATTATTTTTTCGAGCGTAGAGATAGTTGAACAATGCTGTTCGTGCTCTTCCAATATGAAGAAAACCCGTCGGGCTCGGCGGGAATCTGGTGACTACAGATTTTTTATTTTCTTCACTACTCATGAATGGTTATTATCCTTTATCTTCTGGGAGGTCGGTTCGAGCTTTGAATGTCTTGTCGATCAAGACTGTGTCTTTTGCATCAGAGTAATACAGTACTGCATGATACGTAGAACCACTGAGTGTAGGCTCGGTCAAAGTGACCTTTCCTGTAGTAATGCCTTTTTCAAACGGTTGTGTCCCGATAACTGCACCTGCTTTTCCTGCTACGTCTTTTGTAATCGCTACTAAGCCTGGTTTTGCAAGCTGAACTGTAGTGACGTACACGATGTCACCTGGGAACTGATCAGTGACGATGAGACGGTTCTGTTCTGTGCCATTGAGTGCAGGAGAATTTGTGGTAGGAGTTTCTGTGCTGTTTTTGCTGTCACCGGTGAAAAAATATACACCGAGGACGATGAGTCCAATGACAACAAGAACTGAAACGACCCACTGCCATGTTGCTACGCCTTGTGTTGTTTCCATAGTTTTAAATTAAACTAGTAATGTGCCTATTATACCACAATTACTTTTCGTGTTCGAGGGCTATTTCGAGCAAAACATCGGCTATTTTGTCCCCACTATCGAGGCGAGCAAACTTGCCCGCATTGTCTGCCAATTGCTTTCGTTCTGCTGGATTAGACATAAGGTTTTCAACTTCGGCAATAAATACGTGTGTCGTAAGATTGTGCTCTTCAATCACCTTGCAAGCTCCAGCACGAGCGTATGAAAATGCATTTTTTGTTTGGTCATGGCTCACTGCTGGTGAAATCGGTATTACGATGCTTGGCTTTTGCCATGCTGCTATCTCAAATATGGTAGAACCTGCTCGTGAAACGATCAAGTCAGCAGCTCCTGAAGTGAGACGGATAGTAAGATCGTTTAGATAATCGAGAGGTTTGTAGCGATTGCTGTTTTTGTTGTTTGCGAGGATAACTCCTGCAGTTCTCGTAACTTCAGCAAAGTTTTTTCTACCAGTTTGGTGGATGATATTGTATTTTTCCAAAAGAACAGGAAGTGAATCGAGAATCACGTCATTGATAAGTTGTGAACCCTGTGATCCTCCCAAGATCAAGAGTGTTGGGATAGTTTTGTCGATGCCGAGCTGCTCATGCGAGCCCTCATTTAGAGGAATACGTATTTCGCGTCTGATTGGGTTGCCAGTATATGCGACTTTTGAGCTATCAAAATACTCAGCAGCGTCTGGATATGATACTGCAATGCGTTTTGCAAATTTTCCTGCCCATGCGTTGACCCTACCTGGTCTGCTGTCTGACTCGTGGATGACCACAGGTATTCCAAAAAAGCGAGCAGCGACTAAGGCTGGAAAGCTAGAGTAGCCTCCCTTTCCAAAGACAACATCTGGGTATAGCTTCCACATATTGATAAGGGCGAGGACGATACCGATAGCAGTTTTAAACAAATCGGTAAAGTTTAAGAACGAAAAATAGCGGCGGAGTTTTCCGGCCGGAACTTCTATAAACTGAATGTCGTTATCAAACAAAGCTCGTGGATTGTACTTTGAGGAATCCATGTACCAGATCTCTGGCTTGATAATTTTCTTTTGAAGTGCGCGATCATAGAGAGATTCAGCCACTGCGATGAGTGGATAAAAGTGACCGCCCGTGCTGCCTCCTGTAAGTAATATTTTCATCGTTGTTGGTATCTTGAGATATTTGCAATGATACCAGATGCTCCGAGGATGATAGCCAAAGCCGTTCCACCGTGACTCACAAACAGTAGTGGCTGACCGGTAAGGGGTATCACTCCTAGCATGGCACTGATATTCATAAATGACTCAACTACGACTAGTATACCAATTCCGAGGACCACTAGTCTACTAAATGTATCTGGTGCTCGTGCGGCGATTTTAAACGTTCTTTGAACAAAAAATACATATAAACACAACATAATAAACATACCGATAAATCCAAACTCTTCTGCGGCAACAGCAAATATAGAGTCCCCTACTGGCTCTGGCAGATAGCTGAACTTTTGAATACTTTGACCAAAACCGCGCCCTGTAAGTCCTCCTGAACCGATGGCGATAAGTGACTGCTGTATCTGGTAACTAGAGCCCTGAGGGTCATTATTTGGGTTTAAATAGGTCATTACACGCTGTCTAGCATACGGTCGCACCATAATGATAGCTGACAAGAAAATGACTGCTAAAAGACCGATTAAAGCGATATGTCGTATCTTTGCTCCAGCCACAAAAAGCATAGTAATCCCAGTAAGTCCGATCACGACTAGGGTGTCTGTATCAGACTGTGCGAGTAGCAAAATCGAGACAATGCCGATAATACAAAGAAATGGTGCGATTCCAAATTTGATGCTTTCAATTTTTGTTTTGACAAATGCAAGCCAGCCACCGAGGTATATGATAAAACCAATTTTTAAAAGTTCAGATGGTTGAATAGTAAAATATCTAAAGTCTAGCCAACGAGATGCACCACCGTGCTTTAGTGTCAGGCTCGGTATAAACAAAAGAACGTTTACGCATAGCGTGGCAGCAAAAATAGCCAAGGCATGTTTTCGGTAAAATAAATAGTTTACTCGAGACGCAACAAAGAATGCGATTATTCCCAAGAGGAGACCAATGCTTTGATTAAAGAGCACTGAGTTTGCAAGTGCGTCATCTTTTACAAGTAAACCAAAAGAAGCCGAAAAGAAAGTAACAAAACCAAACACGGTAATAAGAATTACAGAAGTTAGATATAAAGAATCAATTCTCTTTGTCATATACTTGAATAGTATACATCGCTATTCCAGTGTTCGTTTGTGTCCATCCCACCTGTAAGCCACATTTTGTTTTTAAAGACTTCTCCCATAGTGTCTTCGCGACCAATCCATGGACCGTCTGTATCTGTTTTTAGCCATTTTACCCCATCATACGTAAACCATGTGTCGTTGATACCTGTATCAGCCGTTGCATTCCAGCCTCCTGTAATCCACAAAGCATTTTTGAATACATAAGAAATATGTCCGAGTCGTGATGGCCACTCAGGTACTCGGTGCTCCCAGTTGAGTCCGTCTTTGCTGACCCAGACTTCGCTCTCAGTTGTATGTGTGCCGATGTGTAGCCCACCCGTGAGATACAACTCATTGTCGAAAACAGAAACAGCATGATCGTAACGAGGTGACCAAGGAGCGTTTGCCGTGACTTGTTTCCAGTTTATGCCATCTTCGGATGACCAAACATCGTTGTAGGTAGTTCGTTTTACAAAGTTCACACCACCAACCAACCATAGTTTGCCGTCGTGTACGTTTAGTGTGTGTCCCTCTCTTCCCTCCCAACGCGGGCTAGTAGAAGTGGCAAGTGTCCATGTAACTCCATCATCAGTAAACCAAATACGATTATCGTATTTGAATCCGTATTGATCCCAACCACCCATAAGCCAGAGTTTGTCTTTAAACACTGCGGTAGTGACAGAACGTCGCTGGCTCCACGGTGCTTTGTCGGTAATCATCTTCCAATTTGTACCGTCCTCTGTAACCCAAATATCGCTTTTGTGGGGTGCGTCCCAGTATCGAACCATGCCATTTGGATCAACGACTGCATTTCCATTTACACCACCGATCAAGAACATCTTGTCTTTAAAAGTAACTAAAGAGTGTGCGTCACGAGTACCCCAGGCCGCAGTGCTTGTTGCGAGTACCCACTGTATTTTTTGTAATGGATCTTTTTGCTTTGGATAAAATGAATCATGAACCCAGTTTGTGAGCGTCACCATGTCCCCGAAACGATCTTTTGAACCGAGTACTACAAAAACTAAATAGCTATTGTTTGGTCCTTTGGTTATAAGAGTGAGCGTCTGTCCCGCTTTTGGTGTCTCGCCAGTTTTACCGCCGACTATTTCAAAAGGGATTCGCTTGTCGGTGAGTGATCTATTTGTAGCTTTTGGTGTAACTGTGGTGCTTATATCAAATATTTCACGACCGTGCTGAGTCATGTACATTGCATATACTGCTTTTGAAACATCAGATGCACTAGAGACGTTCGGTCCCGGTCGGTCCGTGCCAACAGTGTTAAAGAAAGTTGTATGAGTAAGTCCTGCACCACGTGCGAACGCATTCATAGTTTCGACTGTACGTGGCTTTGTCACCTTTAAAGCTGCATCATTGCTGGATTCGATGAGCATCGGCTGAAAAAGTTCGGAGGTGGAAGAAACATATGCTGTAAAAAGCTTTGTGATACTCGCGATCGGCAGCTCTTCGTTTGGATTCTTTTCGTACAAGACTTTTGAGCTAGATGCAGTGTACATAACCACGATAGAAGAGCTCGCAGTTAGAATCGGCGGATCGATTTTTTGGAAATCTACCGTAGCAGTTTTGATTGCCAGGGGTGTCTTTACTTTTTCCTTTACGCCAATAGAAAATACGATAAACAACACGAGCATCGCTATGAGAATCGAAAATATAGATTTATTCATGGATCTCTAAGGCTTTATCGAGCTCGGCCAGTATGCTTTCTTTATCTGGTAATTCTTCGATGTTTTTAATACCCAAATGAGAAATCAACTCAAGCGTCGGCTTGTATTTGTTTTCTTCTTTTATGATAAGACCCCGTATAGCCAAGTTTCTCAGGATAAAGGCAGAGTTTACCCCTCTTACGTAGTCGATGTCTGCCCGGCTGATAGGTCCTTTGTAGAGGACAATCGATAGAGTTTCGAGACCTGCTTTCCCCAGGTCTTTCATCAACTCTTCTTTTGTCATCGACTCAATAAGCTCACTCACTCCAGGCGCTGTGGTGAGAGTGACTTCGTCTTCCCATTCGACTAAGGCTACGCCTCTTTCTTCGAGCTTTTCTTTTAGGTCCTCGAGTGCATCACGAATATCCCCCTCTTGTTTGTCGAGAAGACTTGCCAGCTTTGAGATTTTGATAGGCTCCGCTTTCCAAAAGAGGATAGCCTCAATGCGTGCATCAAGTGTCATTTAGACATTATACCGCGGAATTCCAATATTGTTACTCTCCATGTGAATGTCACTGAAAGTTTCGCTTTGTTCGGCCTGCACTACGCCATTTTTTACCAGTTCCAAAAGTGCTAGAAAGCCCACGATAACCTCGACACGCTCTTTTGTTTTAGAAAAATCTTTGAAGCTCATACGTAAGCTTGATTGAATGCGACCAGAAAGACTGTCGATCATCTCTTCGAGGCTCATGATCTTTTTTACTTTTACTTCGGGTAGCTTTTCTTTCTTTGGGAGAGAATTGAGCACACTGAGTACTGCCAAGTGCAGATTTTTCAACGTCATCGACTGGTCAGGAGAAAAAACTGGGTCGATTACTTTTGGTCGGTTGCGAGCAAACAAGATTGTTTTTCCAAAAAGCGCTTTGATTTTGTATGATGCACGGCGATATATTTCATACAGTGTCAGGCGAGTTTGTAGATCGGACACATCGTTTGTTTCTTCTTCGGTTAGAGTAAGTGCTGGAAGAAGTGACTTTGACTTTATTAAAAGAAGTGTAGAGGCGATCAGGATAAAACTCGCAGCGTCACCCATGGTGAAAGAATTCTGCTGGAGATATGCAACATAGTCGTCAGTCACTTTGGCAAGTGATATATCATTCACAAACAATTTTCGCTTCTCAATCAGTGTGAGGAGTAAATCGAGGGGCCCTTCAAATTGTTCGTGTTTGATGACGAATGACATGTTATTTGAGGACGCCGATGGCCTTTTTTACTTCTTCTAGTTTTCTGTCGGCTCTTTCCTTTGCTCGGACCTTTCCTTTCTCGAGGACTCCTTGAACACTGACTTTCTCTCGTCGCTCGCGGAGGGGCTTTATGAAGGCCTCAATATCTTCGATCAGTTTTTCTTTGAGGACTTTGTATTTGCCTTTATTTTCTGCATAGAACTGGTCGACGTTTCCGAAGAGTTTGTGTATTTCGTAGACGTTCTTTGGGATGTCTCCACCAGAGTCAGTGACGATACTCATCACCGCTTTTTGAATCTCTTCATAAGTAGCGAAAAGTGGAATTGTGTTTTTGTAACTCTTTGACATCTTTCGTCCATCGGTGCCAGGAACTACCGCTACTTCTTTTTGGATCAGTTCTTCAGGAAGCTTAAATACGTCACCAAATGCATTGTTGAATTTTATTGCAGTGTCACGAGTGATTTCGATATGTTGCTTTTGGTCTTGGCCGACAGGGACAATGTCGGTGTCATACAAAAGAATATCTGCTGCCATGAGCATCGGATAGTTAAAAGTTCCTACGCTCACATCCCCATCTTTGTCTTTGTAGGCATGTGCACGCATGAGATACGGAACTGTGGTGATGGTGTCAAAAATCCAAGCTAGCTCGGTGTGAGCGCTCACATCAGATTGCTTAAAGAAAGTGACTTTTTCTGGATCGAGACCGATTGCCAAATAGTCTTTAATCATTTCTTCAGTCTGAGAGAGCATTTCATCTTTATTCTGGATAAAGTTGAGGGCATGATAATCAGCGATCATGACGTACATTTCATAATCGTTCTGTAAATTTACCCACTGCTTCATGGCACCAAAAAAGTTTCCTAAGTGAGGACGGCCAGTCGGTTTTACTCCTGAGAGCAGTATCTTTTTCATTGCACTCTATTATATACCCTCTTTCTTTAATTCTTCAACTAGCTTTGTGGCTGATTTTGAGAGTTTTCGAGGAATATCGATAAGTATAGCCACGTACATATCCCCACGCTTGCCATTTTCGTGCTGTATTCCCTTTCCTTTTATACGGAGCATTTCACCGTGGATGACACCTTGTGGCACTTTTACTTCGATGTTTCCATCGAGCGATTCCACTGTTATTTCTCCACCCAAAAGTGCTAATGAAAGTTTTACTTTGACTTGAGTGATTACATTGTAGCCCTCACGTCGAAGCGTTTTGTGCTCTGCAACCCAGATACGGACGATGAGATCTCCTGGACCAGCTTCTCCTGTCTCTCCTTTGCCGCTTACACGTAGTCCTTCGCCATTGTTGATACCTGATGGAATCTTTACGGTGATCTTTTCTTTACCGTTTGAAATCTCACGTTCTGTTCCAAATGCGGCCTCTTTGAATGTGAGTTGGATATCGATGGTGATGTTTCTTCCTTTTCTAGGACGTCGTGCTCCACCAAAAAAATCATTGAAGACATCTCCTAGATCAAACTCAAATGATTGGCCATTTTGTGTGAACTGAGAAAAATCAAAGCCGCCAAAGCCTTGAGCTCCATTGAATCCTCCAAAACCAGCGTCAGTATTGCCGTACATGTCGTATTGCTTTCGCTTCTGTTCGTCTGATAGAACGGTGTATGCTTCGTTTACTTCTTTGAACTTTGTATCATCACCTTTGTTTTTGTCTGGATGATATTGGTGCGCGAGTTTACGAAATGCTTTTTTGATTTCGTCTTGCGAAGCATTTTTTTCAACCCCTAAAATTTTATAAAAGTCTTTTGCCATTTATTTGTTTAGTTGAGCTCGAGTAAGGGGACCTACATTTCCTGTCGGTGTGATGCCTTTACTTGTCTGAAATTTCTTTACTGCTGTTGTTGTCTGTGTTCCGTAGTATCCGCTAGAACTTACTGGGAATCCTTTTGCAGTAAGTTTGTTTTGTAATTTTGTGACCTCTGCTCCACGCATACCTTGTGTAAGGTCTGAAGTGAGCATGCTTCCGCCTGTCAGTCTATTTAGTTCGGCGATAAGCATGTTGAGTTGAGCAGTAAGCTGTGCGATCAACTCTTCGTTTGAGGTTGCAGATTTTGGAGCACCTCCGCCTCCCCCTCCCCCTCCACCACCTCTACGTTTTGGTTTTTCTTCGACGTTAGGAGTAGATGTGGCAGTGACCGGAGTCTCTTCTACAGTATAGAGCGAAAAGCCGCTAACCGTAAAGACCAGTGTTCCATTTGAGAATGACTCTATCTTACACTGCGGCTCAGAACAGACTACGCCGTCACGCAGAATACGAGGATTTTTTTCGTCGATATTGTAGAGAGTGATAGTTGCTGGCCTGTTGAGCTCAGGAATTACTGAAGATTTAATCTCCACTTTGTCTTGTTCAATAATAACGTTTGCGTCTATGTCGATTACAGCATTCTCGCGAGTAAGTGCTACTGGTGTGTTGAATTTGATTTTTCCAACATTGTTTATACCGAGCTCAACGTTTGGAACTGCACTGATGTCATCTTCTACAACTGGTTTGGTTGTGAACTTAGTAAGTTTTGGTCGGACACATCCAGCACGGTTTACTTGATTTCGAACGGCAGGAAGTGTGTTTGGACATTTGTCTAGTGGGAGTAGTATACCGTCTCCATCTGCGTCTAGATTCAAAGCCAGAACAAAGATTGCATTAACAGTCTTTGGCTTGTCCAATGTAACCGAACAAGAGATTGAGGTGCTCGTACAGTCGCCCGTCCATCTACTAAATGTGTATCCAGAAGCAGGTATTGCAAGAAGTGAAATAACACTACCGGCATTTATTTGTTCGGCACAGTCTACTCCACATGAAATACCAGTTCCTTGTATTGTGCCCTGCCCTGTTTTTGAAACAGTAAGATTGTATTTTGGTGGAGCTGTTACTGTGTACTGCAATGTTATGGTAGCGTTGTTACTTGCTAGGCGCCCGTCGCTTGCTGTAAATGTAAAAGTCTCAGTGAATGAAGTGGTTGGAAGTGGTGTTTTAAGTGTATATGTGTATGTCGTTTCGTTTACTTTGGTCAAAGTCCCTTTTGGAGTTGAAAGTGTACTTAGTGTGTATGTGAGTGAATCGTTTTGTGCATCACTTGCAGAAAGTGCCACTGTTGTTGAAGTTCCAGAAAATGTAAAGGTCGCATTTTGTGCAATAGGCGCAGTGTTAGCCACTGTGAAATTCGCAGTGACTGTTTTTGCTTTATCCATTTTTACAGTACAAAGGCCAGTTCCCGTACAGTCACCAGACCAGCCGCTAAATACATATCCTGTAGCCTTATCTGCTGCAAGTGAAACCTCGGTATCTTTATTGTATTGAGCGGAGCAGTTTGTACCACAGTTTATTCCACCAGCGGCAATAACAGTCCCTCCAATCGGTTTTGATACTGTTAGAGTAAATTTTGGCACTGAGGTATCAAAGCGTGACAAATCCAAAGTCGACAATTGGTAGCCTCCACCCAGTTTTGTCATCAGACCATTGATCAGATCGAAATGGGTAGCGAAGTTTGGTCCAAATGGAAAATCAAAGTGGGTAAACAAGAGCACGGGTTGACCACCAATAATTGCGAAAGCAGGATTTCCGGAGTCACCTAGTACTATTGGTTCGTCGAACTCAGCTCGTTTTCCTGTGCCTTTTACGTGTGAAAGGTTGGCGCTGTTGCTGTAGAGTGCATTTGCTTTGATTACATGAACCCCAATCTTGTCTTCAAGGTCGAGATAAATGATAGGAATATCTACATTTGTTCCAACGTTGCCAAGATATTGCTGCCAAATACTTCGGGAGATAATCGGATAAAAAGGAATATTCTCTGGTACATCTTTGTTTAGTAATCCAACACCAATATCTAGTGGGTCTGGCGCGAGCTCTACTTTTTCAATTGTTCTTTCGACAATTCTATTTGTTGAATCTACAAAGACAACTGTTGTCCCAGCACTAAGACGAAAATGTTTGGCAAAGATAATATGTCGAGGCGAAATCAACGTACCAGATCGAGCATACTGACCTAGTGAGTTCCACGGTGATTGTCCATTGAGATCGATACCGATCCCATTACCACGAAGAAATGTGAATGGATTTTGCTCCCAAGCCGCTGTGTTTGAGCCTCGAGTGTACCAAAGTGATTTTGTTGTGGCATTAGCCATATTCCCTCCAATACGATCGTCAACTTCTTTTTGCATGTGAATAGAAAGATCACCTGAGCCGTAGTATGGCTGCATAACAACACTTGTCGGTCTTGGAGCACTAAATGATGCGGTATAGGCAGTATCTGTAGTTGGTGTAGTTATAGTCTGCTCGCGTGCGCCATTGTTTGACCACTCAAAGAAATCTTGTGAATCTACCGATATGATACGTTTCATACCCACAACACTTTTAACTACGTAAGGTGTAGTCTGTGGTTGCCCGTCTACGGTAACATTTTTTCCTGCCGGGTTTGTTCTAAAGGTTAGTGTTACTACATTTGGATATACATCTCTATACACTTCGCTCTTTGCACCTTTCGAATCAGTTACAGTGAGATATATACGATACCAGACATCATCTGCAAGCTCTCCTGTGTTTGGTACAACAAAAGAATCTCCAGTCTTTCCAGTGATTGGGCCAAGGAATGGATGTGTGTGAGTATTGTGATGAAACACTACTGACCAAGAAAAAGCACTTGCGGGTAGTGTGCCGTCTTCGGGATCTGTCCCTGTTCCGGAAAAAGATATAGTTTGGCCAGCGTTGTACTTTGCATTTACAACTGGAGTAGTAATGGTTGCAGTTGGCAGCTTGTTGGAGCTGAGCGGTACACTACATGAAGCTGTTGTTCCTCCAGATGATCCGACACAGCTCCATAGTGCATGTGTTGCAGAGTCAGGTAGGTCGGTGAAAGTTCCTGAGTGGCAGATATTTACTACGGTCACCGCGCATAAACCGTTTATTGGAGTGTCCTGAGCAACTATTTTCATCACCTTTCCCCCATAACCTAGGTAATACAAGTTTCCATCTGGGCCCGCATCGATATCTACAGGTAGTTCTGATGTAGAAATAAAATCGGAAACAGCATTATTCGAATTCATCTTTCGAATAACCTTTAAAACCATATCACCAAAGTAGTAGTCTCCTTTGTAAAAAGCGGCACCAGTTATTGAAGCCCCTTTTTTATTGTGATTGTAGGCGTATAGTGGATACTGGAAATCTGAATCAGCGCATTCACCTACCCCAGTATTTTGCGGACCTTCACATCTTGGCCATGTGTAGTTACCGTCACGTTGCAAGATATTAATCTCTTCCCACGTTGTTTCGCCTACGTCGTTTACATAGATCTTTCCACTCACCGGGTCTACTGCAAACGTAAATGGATTTCTAAAGCCAAATGCCCAGATCTCAGTGCGCACTCCTGGTAGAGAGTATCCGATAAATGGATTATCATTTGGAATAGTCCCGTCTGGATTTATTCTTAAAATCTTTCCAGATAGATTCGTAAGAATTTGTGCATTTGCTCGGAATGACCCACCGTCACCGACAGCGACATATAGTTTTCCGTCTTTACCAAAGTGCAGTGCCCCGCCATTGTGTATGCCTGAGTCAGATCCAATATCATCAATGAGTATTTTTTCAGAGTTCGGGTCTGCTACATCTGGATTTGTTGCGCTTACGGTAAATCTGCTGAGTCTATTTTTTATAGGTTCGTTTGCACGTGTGTAATAGATATAAACATACCCATTTGTTCTAAAGTTTGGGTCGAGTGTGATACCGCTTAGACCACGTTCTCCATTTAGTGCCACAGAGACAGTCAAAAAAGGCGTCGGTAGTAGCTGGCCGTTTTTGATGACTCGCACCTTACCTCCACGTTCTGCTACAAATATTCTACCGTCCGGGGCAAACTCCATCGAAGTTGCTGGAGCAAAGCCACTCACATAAGTCATGTCTTTATATGCCGGAGTCTGAGCAAAAACAACAAAAACTGGCAGCAATAAAGAAAATAGGATTACCGGGATTAGTTTTTTCATAGTGGCTTCACTATAACAAAAAAGCACCCTTGGTCAAGGGGCTTTTTTGTTTATTTCTTCTCTTTAAACTCAGCGTCTCGAACATTAGGATCTCCACCTTCTTCTTTCTTTGGTTGTTCTGCTTGAGCTTTGTTTACAATGTCTCCGATCTTCTGTAGTTCAGCAGACAATGCATCTGTTGCTGACTTTATCGCCGCTGCATCAGTTCCCTCTTTTACTGTCTTGAGAGCCGCTACTTTGTCCTCGATAGACTTGGTTACATCAGCTGGGATTTTATCCTTGAAGTCTTTCAAAGATTTTTCAGCAGTGTAAATCATCTGCTCCGCAAAGTTTTTTGCTTCGACAGCTGCTTTTTTCTTTTCATCTTCTGCTTTGTGCATCTCAGCTTCCTTCTGCATTTTCTCTACCTCTTCTTTTGAAAGACCTGAGCTTGCAGTGATTTTGATAGAGCTTGATTTTCCAGTTGCTTTATCTTTTGCTGAAACGTTGAGAATTCCGTTTGCATCGATGTCAAAAGTGACTTCGATTTGTGGAGTACCACGTGGAGCCGGAGCGATACCACCGAGGTTAAACTGTCCGAGTGACTTGTTGTCCGCCACCATCGGTCGTTCTCCCTGAACGATGTGGATCGTTACATCGGTCTGGTTATCAGCGGCTGTTGAGAATACCTGTGACTTTTATGTTGGGATAGTCGTGTTCTTTTCGATGAGCTTTGTAGCCACTCCTCCCATGGTTTCGATGCCGAGAGATAGCGGGATCACATCGAGAAGCAGTACGTCTTTTACATCTCCAGCAAGGATACCTCCCTGGATCGCTGCACCGATAGCTACTACTTCGTCAGGGTTTACTCCCATGTGGAGCTCCTTTCCAAAGTAGTTCTTTACGGCCGCTTGGATCGCTGGCATACGAGTCTGTCCTCCGACGAGGATGACTTCGTTGATATCAGCGATTTTAAATGGTGAAGCTTCCATCGCTCGCTTGGTGATTGCCATCGCTCGGTCGATAAACTCTGCGGTGAGCTCTTCGAGTTTTGCTCGAGTCATCGTGAGGAGCAAGTGCTGAGGACCATTTGCACCTGAAGTAATGAATGGGATGTTTACCTCAGTCTGCATGGCAGTTGAAAGCTCAATCTTTGCCTTCTCTGCTGCTTCGTCGAGTCGCTGAAGTGCGAGTGCATCGCCTCGTACATCGATACCCGAAGTCTTTTTGAACTCGTCTGCGAGCCAGTTGATGATCTTTTGGTCGATATCCTTTCCTCCGAGGTGCGCATCTCCATCAGTTGATTTTACTTCGACTACATCATCTCCTACTTCGAGTACTGATATGTCGAATGTACCTCCTCCAAAGTCGAAGACCACAATTTTTTCATCTTTCTTTTTGTTGAAGCCATATGCGAGTGCTGCTGCGGTCGGCTCGTTGATGATTCGCTTTACATCGAGTCCTGCGATCTTTCCAGCGTCTTTTGTTGCTTGTCGCTGTGCATCGTTAAAGTATGCAGGCACGGTGATCACTGCCTCTGTGACTGGTTCACCGAGTCGTGCTTCTGCATCTGCCTTTAGCTTTTGCAAAATCATCGCAGAGATTTCTTCTGGACGATTCCATTTGTCTCCCATTTTTACTTCGATACCTCCGCTTGCAGATTTCTGCATTTCGAATGGCACTGATGAGCGATCTTTCTGCACTGCTGCATCGTCAAAGGTGTGACCGATAAATCGCTTGATCTGATATATCGTATTTTTTGGGTTTGTAACACCTTGTCGTTTTGCTAGTAGTCCCACCATTCTCTCGCCAGTTTTAGACTGAGCGACGATAGATGGAGTCGTACGAGCACCTTCTGCGTTTTCTAGGATCTTTGGAGTTCCGAGTTCCATCACTGCAACTGCAGAGTTGGTGGTTCCAAGATCGATTCCGATTATTTTAGACATAGTTAAATATAATTAATTCTAATAAGAAAAATTATATAAACGCCGGAGCTCGTGTTGGTTGGCTCATGAAAAATGCAAAGTCAGAAAAACCAGAAACGAATTCAGAGTAAGTTGCAGAAAATTTATTTACTATATTTTGAACATTTCCAACGATAGCAAGAGCAACAGAAGTAAGCGCAACGACAGGAGTAGCTGAGAGGACTTTTACCTGGATAGCCCCAGCAATCTCAGTGACGAGAAAAGCCACTCGCATCATTTGTCCTTTACGATTGGTGACAATTTTCTCTATTACTTTTTGTCCGCGGGTAGTTACTAACATATGTGAAATTATATCAAAGTTTTGGCTATACTACTATTGACATATTCTATATAAAGTAGTAATATATCAGTGGTTATGCCTGTAGCATAGCTGGGTCCAAGGCATCCGCTTTTTGTTCAGGAAGTCTGGGGCAACTCGGACATCTTCACAAGTTGGGCAGCGGAAGCTTTGGGTTCAACGGTCGGTCCATGAGGGCCGGCCGTTTCTTATTTTTTAAACTCCCCTACTTTTACTTTTGGTGCCTTTAACACTTTTCCGTTTAGAGAATATCCTTTCTGTACTACTTCAATGATCATATGATCTTTTGCTTCTTCGGTAACTGGCTCGTATGCAGTCGCTTCGTCTCGGGTAGGGTCGAACTTTTCATTTAGAGGATTTATCTCCTTGAGTCCATAGCTCTCAAGAGTTTTAAAGAACTGGCTGTAAATATACTCAACTCCCATTCTCCAGTTTTTATCTACCTTCTCCCATGATTCTTTGTTTGCAAAAGCCATATTGAAACTATCGACGGTAGCAATGAGCTCAGTGATGATTCCCTCGTTAGCGTACTTTAAAAACTCTTTTTGTGACTCTTCATCTTTCTTGCGTGCGTTGATAAAATCAGCTTTAGCTTTTTGCCAACCAGTCAAATACTCTTGCTTTTCTGCAAGCGCTTTCTTTAGTTTTTCTTTTAGCTTTTTAACAGCCTCGACTGCATTTTCCTCTGTCACGACAGAGTCGTCGAGATCAGTTTCTTCGTACTTTATTTCTTCTTCATTCATGAAATGAGTATACATATTAGTTATTAAAACAACAAGCCCACCACGTGGGTTGTTTGTGGTGGGTGGAGCGTGTGGTGCACACTCAGATGTCCCCTTTCGAAACTCCTTCTGGGTATTCAGGAAGTTCCAGAGGGTTTTTGAAGGGGTTGTCGTCTCGGGGCCTGGGCTCAGGAGGGCCGTTTCTTTTCAAGAAAGCCCTGAGGGTAAAGAACAGAATGACAGCCAAGAGGATTAGTGCGATTACACAGATCCCGATTGTGGTGAGGATGGTCTTCATAGCTGCGATATTTATACCACAAAAAGAAAAAACCCACCAGACGGCGGGCTTTCTCTTTTTGAATTATCGTTTTGACCACTGTGGAGCCTTTCGAGCTTTCTTGAGACCGAACTTTCTTCGTTCCTTTGCTCGTGGATCTCGTTTGAGGAAACCTGCTTTCTTGAGCACTGGTCGGAGTAGTGCGTCGTATTCGTTTAGCCCTCGTGCGATACCGTGTCGAACAGCAACAGCCTGTCCAGCGATACCACCTCCTTTTGCAATAACGGTTACTTTAAATTTTTCTACTGTCTTTGAGTCAGTGATTGCTGAAGTAACAGTGTCCTGTAGTTGCTTTGTAGGAAAGTAAGCAGCGAGCTCCTTGTCGTTGATGACATATGAGGTCTTTGCAGCAGGAGTCATACGTACTCGAGCGGTAGCTGTCTTTCGTCGTCCAATTGTTTCGATGTATTTGTCAGTAGCTTTCATATTATTCGGTGATAGTTAGATTTTTCATCATAGCCTTTGTAAGCTTGTTTTTTGGAAGCATACCGTAGACTGCTCGTTCAAATACTTCCTTGAAGCCTTTCTTTGCAACGATTTCACTCATCTTTTCAGAATATATACCACCTCGGAAACCTGTGAATGTGGTGTACTCAGTTGAGTTGAGTTTCTTTTCGTTGATGTCAGCCTTTGCAGTATTTGTGATGCTAACTTTTACATCAGTTACTTTGTTTCGAGCAAAAGCAGTTGTCTTTTTACCCATGAGGTAAGAAGCAGCTTCACTTGCTACTCGTCCTAGTTTTTTTCCTGTTGCGTCAATGGTAATCATATAATTATACAAATTCTATTACAGCCATGTTGCTGCCGTCTTTTAGTCGTCGACCTGTCTTTATGATACGAGTGTAGCCTCCGTTTCGAGACTTGTATTTTGGAGCCAATGTTTCAACTAGCTTTTTTGCTGCGAGCTCGTTTCCTGTGCGTGAAATCAAAAGTCGTCGTGAAGCAATAGTATCAGACTTTGCTCGTGTGACAAGCTTTTCTGCGTATGGTCGAAGCTCCTTTGCTTTTGCAAGAGTTGTCTCGATTTTTTCGTGTTTTACAAGAGAAATAGCAAGGCTTTTCATCAAAGCATTTCGCTGTCCTTGTTCTCTACCAAATTTTCGTTTATTCGAATGATGTCGCATGTTATTTTAGAGTAATGCCGTAGTTGCTGAGAGTTTTCTTGATTTCCTGAATACCTTTGCTTCCCAAACCTTCGACATCTAGGATATCAGCTTCCTTCTTTCGTGCAAGACCACCAACAGTGCGAATATTTGCAGCTGTCAAAGCCTTTACAGTTCGAGCTGAAAGCCCAATATCATCGATGCGTGTCTTCAAAAACTCTACGTCTACTTCTTTCTTTGTAGAAGTGTCACCCTCGCTCTCCTTCACAGGAGTAGCAGGAACCTCTTCTTCCTCTCGGTAGCCGACTACAGCTTTCAGCTGCATGATCATAGTGGTGATTGACTGCTCAAGAGCTTCTTTTGGAGTAAGAGTACCATCAGTTTCGATAGAGATGCGTAGTCGGTTGAAATCTGTTCGGTCTCCAACTCGCATGTTTTCTACTTCGTAGTTTACTCGTCGGATAGGGGTAAAGATAGCGTCGAGAGAAATAGCACCGATCTCAACTCGCTCTTTTTCGATGATTTCTTTTGGCACGTAACCGAGACCTTGCTGTACTGTTGCTTCGATATCGAGCTCAGCTGTCTTGCTGGTAAGCTCTGCAATGTGTAGCTCTGGATTCAAAACTTCTACCTGTCCTGGAACTTCGACGTCTTTTCCTGTAACTGTCTTTGTCCCTTTTGCTTTTATGAAAATAGTCTGTGGCTCATCACCGGTAACTTTTAGGCGGAGTCGCTTGAGGTTCAAAAGTACGTTGATAACGTCTTCTTTTACACCTTCAATAGTTGAAAACTCATGCTCTACACCTGCGATTTTAACTTTTGTGATAGCTGCACCTGGAATAGATGACAAAATGATACGTCGGAGTGAGTTCCCGAGCGTATGACCGTACCCTGGATAGAGTCCGTCAATTTCATATATTCCCATAAAACCTTCTTCTTTAACGATTTTTGGTTTTGATGGCACAACGACGTTGGTAAGAGACATATTTTTTAGCTAGTTAACATTATTAAATCAGTCGAAACATTGTACACTACTTTCTAATATTTTGCAAATTATCGTGTATAGAACTCAAGCACAGTCGCCACATTGAAGAGAAGGTCAGAGTTTTGTGCGCCTGGCTTACCGTCTATAGTTACTTCTTTTTTATCGAAATTAAGCTTGAGCCATGACGGTAGTTTTACTGTCTTTAAACGCTCTTCCAGGCTTGCGAAAAGCGGCTTGGTTTTGCTTCCCTCTCGAATACCGATCACGTCTCCAACCTTTACTGAAAGTGAAGGTACTCGTACGATCTTGCCGTTTACGGTGATATGTCCATGTGAAGTCATCTGTCGTGCAGCTCGTCTGGTAGTAGCGAATCCTGCTCGCAATACTACGCTGTCGAGTCGGCTTTCAAGTGAAGAAATGAGGAGTTCTCCTGTATTTCCTTTTTTCAAAAGCGCAGCTTTGACGTAGTTTGCGAACTGGCGCTCATTTACTCCGTAGGTGTATCGAGCTTTTTGCTTTTCGATCATACCGAGACCGAAGTCAGACTTTGAACGTGCTCGAGGATTGTTTTCTAGCTTCTTTGCATTTCGGATAGCAAACTTTTGTGTTTGAGTTTTCTCAAATATTGGAGCTCCTAGTCTTCGTGCAATTTTGTATTTTGGTCCTATTTTCATATATTTCTAATTGATTATACTCGACGTGGCTTTTTAGGCTTTGGACCATTGTGCGGAACTGGAGTTTCGTCTGTAATGCTTGAGATGTTGATTCCCTTTGAAGTAAAGCCTCGGATAGCAGATTCTCGTCCAGAACCTACTCCCTTAACAACAACAGCAACTTCTTTGAGACCGATAAGAGCGGCCTTTACAGCAAGTGCTTCACCAATCTTTGCAGCTGCGAATGGAGTACCCTTTTTTGCACCCTTGAATCCAAGAGCACCAGCGGTTGACCACATTACTGCATTTCCTGACATGTCAGCAAGCATAACCTTTGTGTTGTTGTAGGTAGACTGAACAAAAAGGATGCCACTATCAAGTCGCTTCTTAGAAGAGACCTGTACTGCAGGCTTTGCTTCGACTTTCTTTTCTGTTGTTGTTTCGGTTTTTTTAGCCATATAAATTACTTCTTATCTTCCTTCTTACGTCCTGATCCCATCGTCTTTCGAACGTTTCCTCGAAGAGTTCGAGAGTTTGTCTTTGTTCGCTGTCCTCGAGCTGGGAGACGCTTTGCATGTCGGCTACCTCGGTATGTTTTGATGTCTTTGAGGCGCTTGATGTTTGCTCCGATCTCTCGTTTGAGATCTCCTTCTATCTTGTATCCTTCAAAAATCTTTCGAACTGCATTTTCCTGGTCAGTTGTCAGGTCTTTTGCTTTTGCACCAAAGTCGATGCCAGCTGTTTTCAAAATAAATTGTGCTCGTGATCGTCCTACACCATATAGAGTAGTGAGAGCAATCTCAAGTCGTTTGTTTTCAGGAATTGTAATACCAAGTATACGCATATGATTAAAATTTAGCCTTGTCGTTGTTTATGTCGAGGGTTTCCTTTGCAGACAACATAGACGTAGCCCTTTCGGCGAACTACGTTACATTTTTCACATACTTTTTTAACTGACGCTCGAACTTTCATTATAATAAAAATCGATTAAAGTCTTTTTGTAATACGTGCTCTGCCTCCGTATGGATCGAGCTCAAGTTCTACCTTGTCTCCGATCAATACTCGAATGTGATGCATTCGCATTTTCCCTGCTAAGTAAGCGAGGACGATAGTATCGCTACCATCTAGCGCCACCTTAAACAAAGTATTTGGCAAGGCTTCAGTAACTACTCCTGTAGCTTGGTTATTTGCTTTGTTGTTTGGGGTTACATCCATTCGTAAATGCGCGTTTCGATATACTAGCAGAGATATGCTTATATTGCAATATCACTATTCGCTTACCTCGACATAAATGCGGTCAGAACTAGCAGGAAAGGCTTTTTTCCAGAATGGTGAGATCTTTGCGCTTGCCTTGCTAATACCGTCGTATTTCTTGAGAATATTGTTTAAATCAGCCACTTTTATGCCCACCAATTCCTTTTTTAAGGTCTCTACAGGCACGTTTCCTACGATAGTAATGTTACCTACCGCCGTGAGGCTGAGAGCTGCTGTAGGGCTGTATTTTAGGGGTGCTTTTGGAGTAATGGTTACTTTTTCTATACCCAACGCTTTGAAAGAATCAGAGCCAAGTTTTTTGACCTCATTTGCACCCAAAGTTTTTGTGAGCGCAGTTCGATCAAACACATATGCAAGTCCACTCCCCTTTACAGCGATCTGGCTTTGATTGCTGCCTTTTGCAATCTGTGGAAGATCCTCAATAGAGATCACTGTGAGCGTATCGAAATAAACAGAGTTTGAATCAACCTGTGCTTTTAGCTTTGCCTTTACGAGCTCAGTCACAGAAGAAACCAAACGATCACGAGTTTCTCTTAAGACCTTTTCATCAACTACATTTTTGGTTCCTGAAAAGCCACCTACAATATCGTCATCTAGCTCAGCAAAGAACTGATCATACTTTTTGCTGCCCTTGAAACCAGGCACTTTTAGTTTTCCTGCAGCTGCTTTTGTGATATTCCAATCAGCTCCGCTTTCGTCAGCTACGATAGGTACACTTACTTTTTTACCTGCTGGGATCACGATAGGCTTTGTGAGGCGATATATCTTGCCGTCAGCCGTCTCGAGGCGAGTGTTGATAACTAGCTGCTGCTCTTCGGTACTACCGTTTGTTACCGTTGCGTTGCCACGAGCTTTGCTCTGATAAAAGCTACCTGGCTTTGCTGCGACTACTTCCATAGATGTGTCAGAGGCTGTAATAGTTGAATACGTGAGCGAGTCACCAGATGGATTTGCTGCAAAACCGATATTTATCGATGTTTCTATCTTTTTTGGTTCAATGCTCAAAGTTCCTTTTGAATATGCAAGAGATATAGCTGCTGCAATAGCAACAATAGAGATAAGTACGACTGCAACAAGGGTGATCTTTGTAAATAGACTGCTACCTTTTGGAGGCGCACTACGGTGAGAAGTGGTACGTCGAGGGCGAACGTATTCTTCTACAGGTTCTTCTTCTACTTCGCGTTCGAGTTGTTTGCGGTTTATAGGTATACGACGAATTGTCCGAGAGGTGCTCGGTGATACCACATCACTCATCTTATATTCTCTTTCTCGTTCCATGTGCTTATTCAGAAATTATAGCATACTATTTGTGAAATTCTACAAGTTCTATACCTGCTTGATACAAAGCGTCTATTGTCTCTGGCAAAACAGTAACATTTGAATCACCAAAAGTATTCCTCAATGTATTTGAAAATATGGTTTCGTATTCGTCGCTGTTTATAACAAAGTTATGAGGAGCAGTTTTCTCCAATTGCTCTATAAGTTCGGTGAGACTATTGCTCCAGTCTGCTAGTTTTTGTTCTACGAGCGGTGCGGCCTTTTCTTCTGCTTGAGCGTGTAGATCTCCATCTTCAAAAAGAGTGATCTTTGACTCTGCTATGCCTTCTGAAGTATTCATGCTTTTCGCAAGCGTGTGAACAAGTGTATGTGATCCAAAGTTTGTCGATGCGAAATGTGTTGGAACTGAATTTTTAAATATAGTGACGTCGGTGCATTCTCCATGAACATTTATAAAAGCTCCGCTCTCAAGCTCTGGCTGTAAGTGGCGAAGACTGATATATGACAAAATCAATGATGAATGGAAAGATACTTTCCCGCCATGGAAGAAGTGCTCTGTTACATCCATAATCTTTTTTAATACGGTCTTTGACATAGCACTCATCGCGCTACTTATCTCCAAAGACATTGCTGGGACTGGCTTTTTGAGCTTTGCGCTGTAGCCGTTTATCTTTGTTTCAAAGACTTTTTGCTCGACGAACTCTATGTCGAAAGGAAATATTTTTTTAAAAGCAGTGCGCTCTTGTTCGATGGTCTGATCCAAATACTCTCGATCGAGCATGAGTGGCTTCGTATAAGTGAAACGTGAAGTTTTTGTCTTGCTTACAATCCAAGGCGAAGAAAGTACTATATGTATTTTGCCGACATGAGCAGTCTGTCTCACAGTGTCTTGGAGGATCTTTGTGAGTGTGGTTATCATCACATGTTCGAGATGTGTGCTGGAGATCTTTTCATGGACGGCGAATCGTCTGTACAGAGAAGTCTTGCCATTTAAAATGACTTGTACACTAAAACTATCAATCACAATTACGAGGTAATCTTTCATACCTCTAAATTATATCACAGGAAATTATGAGAGGACTGCTTTTATGCGACGGACACCTGCTGATACTGCTTCTTCTTTTGCAATTTTGAATTTCCCTAGCTCTTTTGTATTCTTCACATGAGGACCTCCACAGAATTCGATAGAGTCTCCAATAAAATAAACGCTCACTTGGTCGGGGTACTTTTCATTAAAGAAATGGAGGGCACCGATTTTGATTGCTTCTTCTTTTGGCATGATTTTGTTTTCCACAGTGATAGCAGCCTGAATCTTTTCATTTACAATATCTTCAACTTTCTTTTTTTCTTCATCAGTCATCTTTGTCGGATGTGCAAAGTCAAAGCGAAGTCGCTCAGGAGTGATATTGCTTCCCTTTTGCTGCACATGTTCACCAAGCACTTTTCGCAAAGCATAATGTAAAAGATGAGTAGCTGTGTGGTACTTTACCGACTGCTCGCTCGTATCTGCGAGTCCTCCTTTAAACTTTTGTTCTGAACCAGCTCGAGAGATGTCCTGGTGTGCTTTCATCTTTTTGTTGAAATCTTCCAAGTCTATTTCGATAGCTTTTTCTTTTGCTAATTCTAGTGTGAGCTCGATCGGGAAACCGTAGGTAGAGAAAAGGATAAAAGGATCCTCACCTTTTTCAAATTGTTTTATTCCGTCTTTGAGTGTCTTGCGGAATTTTTCTTCTTCTACAGATATTTGATCTGTGATTTTTAGGTCATAGACACCTTTGTATATAGAAACAACTGTCTCGACGAGATTTGATAGTGATCCCATGCCCAAAATATCAGCGTGTCGGATAGCGCGGCGAAGAAGTCGTCGGAGGATATACCCCTGGTCTGTGTTTGAAGGTGTGACTCCATCTGAAATCATAAAGACAGCAGTACGGATGTGGTCTGCGATAATGCGCTCAGAAGTTTGGTTTTGATTTGTAGAAAGAGAACGAATCTTTTCAATAATTGGTTTTAGTAGATCTGTCTCGTATATATTGTCTTTTCCCTGTATGACCATAGTCACTCGCTCAAGTCCTGAACCAGTGTCGATGTTTTTTGAAGCCAATTTGCCGATTACTTTCCCATCTTTCTTTTCGTATTCCATAAATACGTCATTCCAGATTTCAACTACATCGCGTCGCTCATCTGCAGCAACGTACTCATCGTGAGTCATATCACCCAAACCATTTGGGGTAACATCATAAAACATTTCGCTATCTGGACCGCATGGGCCATTGTCTCCCGCTGACCACCAGTTATTTTTTGCAGGCAGAAAGTAAATTCTATTTTCTGGAACACCAACACTCTTCCAAATCTCGACAGCCTCTAGATCTCGAGGAGCGTTTTCATCTCCAGCAAATACAGTTACATACAAACGCTTTGGGTCGAGTCCGAATTCTTTTGTTAGCAATTCGTAGCTCCATTCGATTGCCTCTTTTTTGAAATAGTCACCGAGAGACCAGTTCCCTAGCATTTCAAAAAAAGTTGCATGAGTGTTGTCACCGATGTCGTCGATATCAACAGTACGAACACATTTTTGTGCATTTGCGAGGCGGGTACCGAGTGGGTGCTTTTGCCCTAAAAGATATGGTACTAGCGGTTGCATTCCTGCTGTGTTGAATAGTACTGAGGGGTCATTTTCAGGTACGAGCGGAGCCGAAGGGATGATCGCATGTCCCTTTTTTTCAAAAAAAGCTAGGAATTTCGCTCGGATTTCTTTTGACGTCATTTGAGAGTATTTAACCATTTTTTGTACTTTTCCGCCATTTTTTCGAAGCCTTTTGTAGAGTCCGCTATTTTCTTTTTGCCATGCATCATGACGACAGTTCCGTTTAGGTTTACTGGTTTTGTGTAGCGTTTTACTTTCTCTAGACGAGCGATTCTCTGCTTTGCTATCTTTATTTTTTGTTCAGGAGTCCCTGTAACAGATCTGATATATGCATCGGGACTGAGCTTTTTACCAGTTGCGATTTTGATAAACTCTTTTGACGGTCGTGAAGAGCCGAGTCTCCAGACTTTTTTCAGTTCTTTGCCGACGTTCGGATTGTCTACAATGTAACCGTATTTTTTGTAGAAATATTCTCTCCACTGACAGACTTGGAGCTCTGCAAGACCGTAGCCGTGGTAGTATCCACTGCTTTCCCAAGAATATATGTGTGAGACATTGAGCAAATTGAGTGAGTCATCATCTAGTCCCCAAAACTTTCTGTATGTTTGCTGAGCAATTTTTATTACATCGTCCCTTGTCAGATTCTTTGACTCATATATTCTGCGCTCAAGCTCCATTACTGCATTGATTGAAAAGATATGAAGTGGAGCCAAAAAGCTGGTCTTGCGAACTTTTCGTTCAAAAAGCTCAAAAGGATAGTCTGCATACCTAGTTTTCCAGTCGATTCCTCCAAGCATCGAATCCATAAACATGCTGTGAGTCTCTGCCCAAGATACAGAGCTTGGTGGGTACTCGGTATTTAGTATTGTATCTTTCTGGTAACTATTGAGTCTGTCTGCAGCATGGCCTCCTTCGTGGAACAGAGTGTTGTGCCCATCGTTGTAGCCAGATCCGATCTCGCCGATAACTGCCGTACAAGAGACACGAGCTTCAGCTGGTATGCGTTTACCATTTTTATACTCAATGATTCGAGGGTAATGACAAAAACCATTGTTATGCTTTCCTTTTCTATCTAGTAGATCCAAAACGAGCCTGCCTCCCTCGAGCCCCACTCCAAGTGCAGAAAATGATTGACCCCAGCGCAGTAGTGCTTTGTCGAGTGGAAAGTATTTATCTTCTTCGGTAACAAAGTCTCCTGCAATCATGTACGAAAAGTTCCATGGCTTAGTAATACCGGGTGTCTGCTTTTCCAAAGCTTTTATGTCGTCGAGAGCGTATTTAGTTTTTTCATATAGTTTGTTGAAAATTGAAAAAAGCTCATCGAGTGTCATCTGTTCATCGAGGTCTAGTTTGTAGGCATAAAAGTTGTCATAGTCCATACCACGAGCAAACTCATTTCGAACCTTAACTAGCTCAACATATAGATCTAACGTATCCAAAGGCAATTTCTGCAAGCCGTCATATGCTGCTTTTCTAATCTTTTCATCAGGGCTAGTCCGCACTAAACCACGCATCTTATTTTCTGAAGCTTCTACAAATGTATGTGTATAGGGGTCAGTGTACCCCTCTTTTCGAGTCTGACGGATAGTGGCGATTTTTGATTCTATATCAGTAGCTTTTCTTTTGAGCGGCAGCACTTGCTCTGGAGTCTGAAAGAGTGAAAAGAAATGTTTCCAGTGTAGTAGTCTGTTTTTCTCTTCACCTTTTGCTTTTTTCAAAGCCTCATCCACTTCTGCTGCTAGTTTTTTGCTTGCGCGAAAGGCGTCACGTTTGGCTGCTGCAGCGTTCATCTTTTCGCCCTTTTCAGGTGAGGTCATATACACTTCCCAGAAAACTAACTCAAATCCTGTGTGTAGCTTTGCGTACTCGTTATTTAGTCTGTCTAGAAGTTTCATATATAGAGTCGATTTCTTTTAGTACTTTGGCAATGTCTTCCGATGACATGCCCTGTTCTTTTAATAATTCTTGATGATGTGGGATATCTTTGCACATTAGAATATTGTGAGCAAGTAGATACTTTTTCTGAGTGGCACTCAAAGTAGTCAATGCGGTAAAAGGGTGCAGATTTGATCTCTCGATCATGTCCTGGAGATTGTTTTGTGCTGGGTAGTTCCAGCCGATGAGCTTTAGGCCTTTGCACTCTGCATAGTGAATCGCTTGATCAGTAAACTTTGTGTTGGTAACAAGCCAGCCTTCGGTAATCTTTCTTTTCCTTCCACCGTAGTCATACATATTTTCTTTGAGATCATCGAAACGCGCTTTTACATACAGTGCGACTTTTACGTCAGATTTAAAACCAAACTCATTGTGAAATTTTGCTTCTACCATGATGAGCTCGTCCCCCTTCCAAGCGACCACGTCTACTTCGTGTGGTACACAGCCTCCATATACAATTTGGTCAGTAACAGCCTCATACCCTTGAGTTTTGAATATCTCAGCAATAAAGCGCTCAAATGGAAAACCATTTGGGCCGAGTTCAGAAAGTGCTCGACGTAGCGAGTACTTTACTGCTGTATTTGTTTTGGACTCGCGTAGATGAGAGAAAGCGAGATGATATATCGCACCAGTGGTCATCCCGTCTTTAATTTCTTTTTTAACTTTATCAACTATGCCGTCGATGATATCTCTGTCTGCACCGACATGCACTAGAGACTCAATCAGTTTATTTTCATTAAAGGGTTCTAACGTTCCGTCAGCTTTCTTGATGTATATGGGATTTTCCATGCACACATTATAACACCTTGTCGATAATCGCTCCTCCTAAACAGTGACTTCCTTCATATACGACGATAGACTGCCCCTCTGCAACTATTTGAGACTCTTTAAAAGTGATTTTATTGTTTTCCACAGTGCATTCGAACAATGGTTGGCGGTATCGAGCTCGCGCCATAAAAGTACCGTTCTTTTTTATGTTTGAGTTTACTATTTCTATGGTAGTTGCAGTGTTCGTCTTTTCTTTCTTTGACACGATAATGTCATTCCCCTTTTTCTCAATAATAAAAAGAGGTGCATCATTTGGAGACTTTTTTGTTATGGTAAAGCCGTGTCGCTGACCGATAGTCAGGTACTCTACTCCGTCATGAGTTCCAACAATTTCATTGTCGAGGATGACGTTGCCGGGTGTAGGGGTAATGTAGTGTGAAAGAAAATCTTTAAAATCTATCTTCCCGATAAAGCAGAGTCCTTGGCTGTCTTTTTTCTCTGCTACTGGCAAGTTTGCTTTGCGAGCGATATCACGTACCTCAGTCTTTAGTAGATGGCCTATCGGAAATAAAATCTTTGAAAAGTCTTTTACCGTCCAAAGGAAATATGTCTGGTCTTTACTCACATCTTTTGCGGTATACATATTGCCATTTCTGCTCTGAGCATAGTGACCAGTTGCCACAAAGTCAGCTCCCCTCTCCATTGCCCAATTATAAAAACCACCAAACTTTACATACTTGTTGCACATTACATCGGGATTCGGGGTCCGTCCTTTTTTGTATTCTGAAATCATATAGTCCACCACTTCTTCTTTGTATTCTTTTTCCAAATCAAGTGTCATAAAGGAAATACCGAGATGTGCTGCTACCCGCATCGCGTCTAGCCTATCTTCTTTCCAGGTACAAGTGATCCAGTCAGGTTGCCAGACTTTGATAAAAACACCGGTCACATTGTAACCAGCTTTTTTTAGTAGGTATGCAGAAACAGAGCTGTCGACTCCCCCCGACATGCCCACAAACACTTTTCTACCCTTATTTCTTGAGGTATTTTTGAATATTGACCAAATGCTCATCATATGTTTTTGCGTAGTGGAATATACCATCTTTATCAGAAATATAATAGAGGTATGGATTTGCCGTAGGGTTTAGGGCTGCTTGTATCGACTCTAGTCCTGGGTTTGATATAGGTCTAGCCGGGAATCCTCTCCACTTGTACGTTTCCTTTGCAACATCTACTTGTAGTGGCATACCTATCCTTAATCTGCGCCATAGAATATCTGCAATCATTTTTCTGTTTTCCGAATTTTTGCCTTCTTCTTCAAGTATTGCAGCCATGTTCACGGCTTCGTCACTAACTTTACCAACTTTTTTATCGAACGTATTTTTTAATAATGAAATTACAAAGTCTTCGTCAGCTGTAAGCGGAATGTTGTATGTATCAGGGAAAAGCCGGCCCTGCAATGCGAATCCCTTTTTCAAAAATAACGGCGCATTGAAGTTCGGCACTTTGCCCCAGATGATAGCCCCAATCTGCTCATTGTTTGAGCCTTCCGGTATCGTGATGCGAATCATAGGAAGATTACTTTTGCCCACAACTAACCTATTTACGATGCTAAACACGCTTTCTCCGGTGTCAAAATAATACTCACCTGCTTTAATGTTTCGTTTAAAGACGAGCGCTTTAAAAATGAGAGGTGACTGGATTACATGACTTTCTTTTAATAAAAGACCCACTTGTTCCACTGTAAGCATTTTATCTACTTTAATCACTTTCTTTTGTGGAAAGTTTGAAGGAGTTTTAACTAAGAAAGCAACAGTAACAATCAAAAGACAGATAAGGAATAGTGGAATAATCTTTTTCATTAGAGCGGAATATTTGATGGAGCTTCTGATTTCTTTGATGGAATACGTACAAGTCCTGGAGTCGCAGCAACACTTCCAGGGAAATGAAATAGTGTAGCGAGTTCCTCTGTACTCAAAATTATAGGTGTACCAACATAAGGTTCATAAAAGAAGGATCTTCTTTTATATGCTTCCAAAACCAAAGTATTTGATTTATTTTCTCTCACCTTTTTATAATCTTCCCATGGAACACCGCTAAACTTAGGCGACCATTTTTTACCATTTGGTTTAAAACCATTGAAGTTTTCAGTTGAAAAATGCTTGAATCCAGACATTATACCTCCGACACCATTTGGTTTATCAAAAACTTCTTTTTTTGCTATGTAGATTATTCTAATACCTACATCAAAAGAAATTTTTCCCATATTTCTCTCAATTGCTTTTATTATTTCTTTTTCACCATCAGAAAGTGTGGGTGGTATAACTCTTCCAGTTTCTTTATCCTTTTTGCCAACAACACGAGTTTTAGGATCTCGAACCATTATTTCATTTATAACTTTTGCAGCTTCATCTTTATACTTATCAGTTTTTTTCCAAAGGAAACCACTCTTTTTCTGTTCAGCTGTATGTGCACGTATAATATACTGAACCCAGACTTGTTGGTTTGAACCCAGATTACCTAAAAATTCCAAAAAGGGCGTCATGGGGTCAATCTTATATTCTTCTTTAGGGTCCTTATCCAAACCGTAATCTACATAAGTTTTAATTGGGTAAGGATCAGGTTTTGTAAGAACTATTTCACCACCCCAGA
>CAYZSZ010000001.1:0-1279 GCA_964481175.1 uncultured Candidatus Saccharibacteria bacterium | reverse complement strand
AGTTTCTTTAGTGTCAAAGTGTACACCATGAGTATAGTCGGGAACTTCATGTACCTCTATACCTGGGAACTGAGAATACAGAACAGAAATAACTCCATTCTTTCTTCTGTCTTCTGTCCTTATCAGAAATTTTATCGTACCTTCAACCGATATTAACTCGAGAGAATATGTTGGTCTTTTCTCTCCATTCCAAAATTTAGCATAGTTACTTCCATCAGAAGTATTATGTAAAGAATTAAGAAATAACTCCATAGATAAAGGAGATTTTACTAATTCCTTAGGTAATCTAACCTCTAATAAAGTATATTTTAGATTTGCTATAAAGTATGACTGGACATAGTTTATCCAGAGAGGTTTAAAAAGTAAAAATAAAATCCAAGCTAGAATTATAGGTGAAATCGGAAATAATATTTGAGTTACTGCAGATACAACTTCATTTTGAAGTAAACTAAAAATAATATCAAACATTATACCAGCTTTCTTTTGTATAGACTATGGAAAAACTAGGCAACAACCTTTACTTCGATCAAATCGTATTTACCATCCTTTGTTTTCTTGAAATGCTTTTGGTTTTGTAGATTAACCATAATAGTATTTTCCTTTACGTATCGCTCTTTCATTACCTTATCGATAATTTCTTCTTTTGTTAGAGGTCCGTTCTTTTCTAGAATATTTTTTATAACATCCTTAACAACTCCCGACATATATCCCCATTCTCTTAGAGCATAAAGTCCTCTTCCTACTAGAACAAATCTCTTATCTTTTATAAGTTCATTGTGAGTTGTAGCGATGTGAGCTTTCTTCTTGAAAACTGCAGTGATTTGTTTTGCTACTTCTTTGAAGTGTATTGGAGAACCGTGTTTTCGTATAACAAGAAAAGCATAGTCTCTCATACCCTTTGTCTTGATGTTTGATGAACTAGCAACACCCCATTCACCCATAGCATTTTTGCCAAGTGTCTTTGAAAGAGATAACCATCTTTTAACGATTTCTTGATTCTTATATTTTTCAGAGACAGATTCTAGATGTCCCAAGAATTTGTTTACAATTTCAGATTCTAAAAGTAGATCGTCGTTTGATAGACTACTGTAAAGTTTACTTAGAGAAGATTCTACTTGCTTTGCAAGCTCTTCATTTACATGCCATCGATGTTTGAAATCATTATCTTCTTTTCTCTTCTTGAATGTATCACCAATAACCAAAAGGAAATGAATATGGTTTTGTAGTTCTTTATCCTTTGAAGCGTGACCTAGGAAATCTTCTTCAACAACAATTCCAC